>NZ_JAXDEO010000003.1:0-203964 GCF_035064975.1 Pseudomonas sp. YuFO20 | reverse complement strand
GCAGCTCCTACATTGATCCGTGTAGGAGCTGCCGAAGGCTGCGATCTTTTGATCTTTTCGGCATAACTATTATTCAAAACCAGTCTGCCAATTACGGGCAATTTCCCTTAAGCGTTAGCGTCCTATTATGGAGAACGAGGCTGATCGCGACTAGATTTAATCAGCGCCAGACAGGCACTCTACGAAAGGATGGACTCGGCTATGAACAGGTTGCTACGCGTTGTGTTGCTGTTGAAGGTGTTGGTGATGCTGGCCCTCGGCAGTTCGGCGGTCTGGGCCGAGTGCGAGGATCATGAAACCCAGGCGTCGAGCGGGCAGGGTACCCACGGTGAGCTGATGATCGCCAAGTCCGAATCGGAACCCGGCGACAAGGGGCAGGGTGGTGCCGACAACGATGATGATTCGACCACCGATGAACCGGACTCCGACGATTCGGACGAAGGCGATAGCCAGACGTAAATGGCAGACAAAACAACCCCCTGCAGGAGCGAGCTTGCTCGCGATGGACGTCAACGATGACACGTGCTTTCAGGAAGAACGCGGCGTATTTGAGTGCATCGCGAGCAAGCTCGCTCCTACAGGAGTTCTGGGCTCAGGCTTGAAGCCCGTAGACCACTGGCCCGTGATGACCGAAGTCGATGAACGCCTCGGCGCCAACGATAATTCGAGCAGCGCTCTGGACCTTCACATCCCACGCCAACCCTCCTGAAGGACCAAAGGAAACCCACCCGGACCCGGACCGGCCGAAGCGGGTGTCATGCTCTCCATTGTGCAACAACCTGCCAGCGATGATATGCAGTGCCCGATTGTGACCGACCACGACAATCTTGCCATCCGGCTGCTGGGCCAAGGATCTCCAGAATGTTTCAGGACCGGTGTCGGTCAATACCGGACGCCCGCCATTCCACTCCTTGTCGGGGTGACCGTCTGCGGTAAATCTCATCACCATGCCGATGGTATCCAGCAGACCGCCAGCACACACCAGCTTGCCATCAGCCTGTGCGATGAGTTGACGCATTCTGAGTGAGCCATCCGATATTGCGAAGAAAGCAAACCCATCGACACCAAATTGGCTATCGATCTTCCCTTGCAGATCATAACGTGCAAGAAAGAGCTGACCGGATAAGGTGGTCCCGCCAACAACTATTTTTCCGCCTTGAATCACAACGCCATTAACACGGATGAAGTCATCCCCGTTTTCGATCTCGATAAAACCCCTATTACCGAAACCGGTATCGAGTTCACCATTACTGTGCAGGCGCACCAGCAGTGACCCTTGGGATTCACTGATGTAATAGGTGAACGACACAAGCACTTTTCCATCACCCTGCAGACAACCGTCGATCAACTCCACTTGGGAATAATCATGCTGTGCCACGGGAACAACGACACTGCCGAAGATCAGGTCAGGGCTGCCGTTGGCATTAAAGCGTCTCAGTGCTGCCCGGCGGATACCGTCGGGTTCCCGGGTCTCGCCGATCACCAGGATCCTGCGATCGTCCTGCAGTAGCAAGCGCACCGGCGTTGCCTGTTTACCGCTGACAAACTGCCACTCACCGGTGTTGCCGTCATGACCAAAGTTCGTGTCCTTGATACCGTCAAAATCAGTGCGGTACAGAGTGAAACCCTTTCCCTGCTGGGTAGCGTAGGTCAGGGCACCTTCAGCCGATAACACGACGGCCCTGACCGAGCCGGCCAGAAAGTCGGGGCGGATCTGGCCAAAATCACCAAATCCCGGGTCTAGCTGACCAGCGTTTTCGATTGTTGTTTGAATTTCCATGATGCTTGCACCTGTCCCTGTCGTTTGAATGTTTCCGGGTCTACGCCTTGTGTCGCGTGACTCTCCGACGGGATTCAAACAAAACGGCTGGGCGTGCGTAACTGTCAGAAAAGACAGTGCACTTGTGCAAACAAAAGAAAAACCCCTCCTCCCTCGATTGATGGCAATCGAAAGAGAAGGGGTTTGCCTGATTAAAGCGCCTCAGTGACCGAGGCGTTATTTACGCCGCGCCGTCGAGGAATTGCTCGGCGTAATGGCAAGCCACCTGGCGACTGTCGAGCAGGCGCAAGGACGGCTCTTCAGTGCTGCAACGCTCGGTGGCGTAAGGGCAGCGCTTGTGGAAAGCGCAGCCGGCGGGCGGGTTCAGCGGGTTGGGCAACTCGCCGACGATCTTGATTTTCGGTTTGTCCGGGTCCGGGTGGATGGTCGGCGTGGCCGACAACAGCGCCTGGGTGTACGGGTGCAGGGGACGGGTGTAGATGTCTTCCTTGGGACCCATTTCCACCGGGCGGCCGAGGTACATCACCATCACGTGGTCGGCGACGTGACGCACCACCGCCAGGTTGTGGGAGATGAACACGTAGGCGGTGTTGAACTCTTGCTGCAGGTCCATGAACAGGTTGAGCACCTGCGCCTGGATCGACACGTCCAGCGCCGAGGTCGGTTCGTCCGCCACCAGCACTTTCGGTTGCAGCATCATGGCGCGGGCCAGGGCGATCCGCTGACGCTGACCGCCGGAGAACATGTGCGGATAGCGCTGGTAGTGCTCGGGACGCAAGCCCACCTGCTTCATCATCGCCTGGACTTTCTCGCGACGTTCGGTGGCCGACAGGTTGGTGTTGATCAGCAAGGGCTCTGCCAGCTGATCACCGATTTTCTGCCGTGGGTTCAACGAGGCGTATGGGCTCTGGAACACCATCTGCACGTCTTTGCGCAGTTGCTTGCGCTGGGCCTTGTCGGCACCGGCGACTTCCTGGCCGGCGATTTTCAGGGAGCCGGAGGACGGCTCCTCGATCAGGGTCAGGGCACGGGCCAGGGTGGACTTGCCACAGCCCGACTCACCCACGACAGCGAGGGTCTTGCCGGCTTCCAGTTCGAACGACACCCCGTTGAGGGCGCGCACGGTAGCGTGACCCTTGAACAGGCCACGGGACACTTCGTAGTGACGGGTCAGGTCGCGGGCGGTAAGTACGACGGCCATTACGCCACCTCCTGGTTCAGCGGGTAGAAGCAGCGGGCGAGGCTGTTGCTTTTCGGGTCAAGGGCCGGACGCTGCACACGGCAGTTGTCCTGCACGTACGGGCAGCGCGGCGACAGCAGGCAGCCCTGCGGACGGTCGTAGCGACCGGGAACGATGCCCGGCAGGGTCGACAGGCGCGAGGCGCCCAGGCTGTGTTCCGGAATCGCCTTGAGCAGCGCTTCGCTGTACGGGTGCGCCGGAATGTCGAACAGTTGCGGCACCTGGCCGACTTCGACGGCTTGGCCGGCGTACATCACGCACACGCGCTGGGCGGTTTCGGCGACGACCGCGAGGTCGTGGGTGATCAGCACCAGGCCCATGTTCTGCTCTTTCTGCAACGCCAGCAGCAGGTCCATGATCTGCGCCTGGATCGTTACGTCCAGCGCGGTGGTCGGTTCGTCGGCGATCAGCAGTTTCGGCTCGCCGGCAATCGCCATGGCGATCGCGACGCGCTGGCTCATGCCACCGGACAGTTGGTGCGGGTAGGCGTCCATGCGGCTGGCCGCGCCCGGGATTTCCACTTTTTCCAGCAACTCGATGGCGCGCTTGCGCGCGGCCTTGCCGGACATTTTCAAGTGCAGGCGCAGCACTTCTTCGATCTGGAAACCGACGGTGTAGCTCGGGTTCAGCGCGGTCATCGGGTCCTGGAAGACCATCGACAGGTCCTTGCCGACGATCTGCCGACGCTGACGGTTGCTGAGCTTGAGCATGTCCTTGCCGTCGAAGCTGAGCGAGTCGGCGGTGACGATGCCGGGATGCTCGATCAGGCCCATCAGTGCCATCATGGTCACGGATTTACCCGAACCCGACTCGCCAACGATGGCCAGCACTTCTCCCTTGTCCACTTTCAGGTCGAGGCCATCGACCACGGGCGTGGCGTTCTTGTCGCCGAAGCGAACGTTGAGATTCTTGATTTCTAACAGTGACATTGGAATCTCCTCAGGCGGCGTTCTTGAGTTTCGGGTCCAGCGCGTCGCGCAGGCCGTCACCCATCAAGTTGATTGCCAGCACGCTGAGCAAAATGGTCAAACCAGGCAGACTGACTACCCACCAGGCGCGTTCGATGTAGTCGCGGGCCGAGGCCAGCATGGTGCCCCACTCAGGGGTTGGCGGCTGAACGCCAAGGCCGAGGAAGCCCAGTGCGGCGGCATCGAGAATCGCCGAGGAGAAGCTCAGGGTGGCCTGGACGATCAGCGGCGCCATGCAGTTGGGCAGCACGGTGACGAACATCAGGCGTGGCAGGCCGGCACCGGCCAGGCGCGCGGCGGTCACGTAGTCGCGGTTCAGTTCACCCATCACCGCGGCGCGGGTCAAACGAACGTAGGACGGCAGGGACACCACGGCGATGGCGATCACGGTGTTGATCAGGCCAGGGCCGAGGATGGCGACGATCGCCACGGCCAGCAGCAGGGACGGCAGGGCCAGCATGATGTCCATCAGGCGCATGATGGTCGGGCCGACGGCTTTCGGGAAGAAACCGGCGAGCAGGCCCAGCAGGATCCCCGGGATCAGCGACATCACCACCGACGACAAGCCGATCAGCAGCGACAGGCGCGAGCCCTGGATCAGGCGCGACAGCAGGTCGCGACCCAGTTCATCGGTACCCAGCAGGAACTGGATCTGCCCGCCTTCCAGCCAGGCTGGCGGGGTGAGCAGGAAGTCGCGGTACTGCTCGCTCGGGTCATGGGGGGCAACCCACGGGGCGAAGATGGCGCAGAAAATCACCAGCAGCATGAACATCAGGCCGGCAACGGCACCTTTGTTCCTGGAAAACGCTTGCCAGAATTCCTTGTATGGAGACGGGTACAGCAGGCTTTGATCCACGGCGGAAGCGGCGGTGGCTACTGAGGATGTTGGAGTGCTCATGGTATTGACCTCAGCGCTGATGACGGATGCGTGGGTTGGCAAAGCCGTAGAGGATGTCCACTACGAAGTTGACCAGAATCACCAGGCAGGCGATTAACAGGATGCCGTTTTGTACGACGGGGTAGTCACGGGCGCCAATGGCTTCGATCAGCCATTTGCCGATGCCCGGCCAGGAGAAGATGGTCTCGGTCAGGACCGCACCGGCCAGCAGGGTGCCGACTTGCAGGCCGACCACGGTCAGCACCGGAATCAGCGCGTTGCGCAGGCCGTGCACGAACACCACGCGCGACGGCGACAGGCCTTTGGCGCGGGCGGTACGGATGTAGTCTTCACGCAGCACTTCGAGCATCGACGAACGGGTCATGCGCGCGATCACCGCCAGCGGGATGGTGCCCAGCACGATGGCCGGCAGGATCAGGTGATGCAGGGCATCGAAGAACGCGCCGACGTCATCGGCCAGCAGCGTATCGATCAGCATGAAGCCGGTGCGCGGCTCGATGTCATAGAGCAGGTCGATCCGCCCGGACACCGGGGTCCAGCCCAGGGACACCGAGAAGAACATGATCAGGATCAGACCCCACCAGAAGATCGGCATCGAGTAGCCCGCCAGGGAGATGCCCATCACCCCATGGTCGAACAGGGACCCTCGCTTGAGGGCCGCGATCACCCCGGCCAGCAGGCCCAGGATGCCGGCGAACAGCAGGGCGGCCATGGACAGTTCCAGGGTCGCAGGGAAGAGGGAGGTGAACTCGTTCCAGACGCTTTCACGGGTACGCAGGGATTCCCCGAGATCGCCGTGGGCCAGTTTGCCGATGTAATCCAGGTACTGGGCATACAGGGGTTTGTTCAGACCTAGGCGTTCCATTGCCTGAGCGTGCATTTCCGGGTCGACTCTGCGTTCGCCCATCATGACTTCCACGGGGTCGCCAGGGATCATGCGAATCAACGCGAATGTCAGCAAGGTGATGCCGAAGAACGTGGGGATCAGTAACCCCAGTCGGCGGGCAATAAAACTAAACATCGTAAGGTGTACCTCATCAGCCGGTTAGGCGTGCCCGGCATGCCAGGGTGCGGCAATGCCGGGAGTTTCTTATCTACTTCACCTGGGTGGTGGCGAAGTTATTGGTGGTGAGCGGGCTAATCTGGTAGCCCTCTACGTTGTTGCGCATTGCGGTAAACATTCTAGTGTGTGCGAGGCTGATCCATGGCTGGTCCTGGTTAAAGATAACCTGAGCCTGTTCGTACAGCGCTGCACGCTCGGCCGGGTCGGTTTTTTCACGGGCCTGGTCAAGCAGGGCCTGGAATTTTTCATTGCACCAGCGAGCGTAGTTTTCGCCGTTCTTCGCGGCCTCGCAACTGAGCATAGGCGTCAGGAAGTTATCCGGGTCGCCGTTATCGCCCGCCCATCCGGCGGAAACCATGTCGTGCTCGCCGTTTTTCGCGCGCTTGAGCATCTCGCCCCATTCCATTACGCGGATGTCGATCTTGATCCCGACCTTGGCCAGGTCGGCCTGCATCATCTGCGCGGCAAGCATCGGGTTCGGGTTGGTTGCGCCGCCACCGTTGCGGGTGAACAGGGTGAAGGTGGTGCCTTCCGGTACGCCGGCTTCCTTGAGCAGGGCGCGGGCCTTGTCCAGGTCGCGGGTCGGGTTTTTCAGCGTGTGGTTGTAGCCCAGCAGGGTGTCCGGGTACGGGTTGACCGCCACGGTGGCATTGCCCTTGCCGAACAGCGCGTTGACCGCGGCTTCCTTGTCGAACGCGATGTCGATGGCCTTGCGCACGCGCGCATCGCTCAAGTACTTGTGCGTGGTGTTGATGGCGATGTAGGCGACGGTCATCGCGTTCATTTCCTCGACCTTCAGGTTCGAGTCTTTCTTGATGCTCGGGATGTCATCCGGCTTCGGATACAGCGCGACCTGGCATTCGTTGGCCTTGAGCTTCTGCAGGCGCACGTTGTTGTCGGTGGCGATGGCCAGGATCAGCGAATCGGCCGGCGGCTTGCCACGGAAGTAGTCCGGGTTGGCCTTGAAGCGAACCTGGGCGTCCTTGTTGTAGCGCTGGAAGACAAACGGCCCGGTGCCGATCGGTTTGCTGTTGAGGTCGCCGGTCTTGTTGGCCTTGAGCAGCTGGTCGGCGTACTCGGCCGGGTAGATCGAGGAGAACGCCATGGCGATGTCGGCCAGGAACGGCGCTTCGCGGCGGGTCAGGGTGAACTTGACCGTGTTGTCGTCGACCTTCTCGACGCTCTTGAGCAGCTCTTTGAAGCCCATGCTTTCAAAGTACGGGAAACCGACGCTCGAGAGCTTGTGCCACGGATGGTTCGGGTCCAGCTGGCGCTGGAAGCTCCAGACCACGTCGTCGGCGTTCAGGTCGCGGGTCGGCTTGAAGTATTCGGTGGTGTGGAACTTGACGCCTTTGCGCAAGTGGAAGGTGTAGGTCAGGCCGTCTTCACTGATGTTCCAGGATTCGGCCAGGGCCGGAATCACCTCGGTGGTCCCTGGTTTGAAATCCGCCAGGCGATTGAAGATGGTTTCGGCCACCGCATCGGCTGTGACTGCAGTCGTGTACTGGACCATGTCGAAGCCTTCGGGGCTGTTTTCGGTACAGACCACCAGCGGCTTGGCCGATACACCCACCGCGACGCTCAGCAAGGCGGCCGCGATGGCCGCGCGTAGGGGAAGCATTTTCATCAAGAACCCTCTGCAATCGGTTTAAGGACAATAGTCGGACGGCTGATTCGTCGCTGAATCAGCCATCCGGCGGGTGCATTTACAGGATGTTGAACGGAACCGTGGTCACCAGACGGAACTCGTTGATGCTGCCATCAGCCTGGTTTTCACTGGCGCGGTGAGCGGTGTAGGTGCCACGGATAGTGGTGGCCTTGAACGGACCGCTCTGCACGGCGTAGGTTGCACCGATGCCGTATTCGTAGTGGTGTTCGCCGTCTTGCGACTGGATACCGTCGTAGCCCTTGTCCGCCACGCCCTTGTTGCCGGTGTAGTGGGTACCGTCGATGCCCCAGCCACGTGCCTGGTAGATGTTGAACTTCAGGCCGGGTACGCCGTACTCGGCCATGTTCAGGCCGTAGGCGATCTGGAAGGACTTCTCGTTCGGGCCGTTGAAGTCCGACAGCAGGGAGTTGGCCAGGTAGATGCCGTTGGTTTCGTGCAGGTAGTCGAAGTACTCGTTACCGTTCACTTCCTGGTACGAGAAGGTCAGGGTGTGCGCCTGATGAGTCAGGCCGAACGACAGGGAGTAGGTGTCGTTGTCGATGTCGCCGATCAGTGCTTTGCCTTCTTCCTGGGTCTTGTAGTAGTTCAGGCCGGTGGTCAGGCTCAGGACCTGGCTGTCACCCAGTACGTGGGTGGCGCCGAAGTAGTACTGGTTCCAGATGTCTTCGGCCTGGGTGGCCCAGAGGCTGGTGGTCAGGCTGGCGAACGGGGTGTAGGTGATGCCGCCGGTGTAGACGTGATCGGTTTCAACGATGCCGTTGGCGTATTCGGTGCGGAACTTGCGCTGGCTTTCTTCGGTACGCGGAGAGTTGCGATCGAAGGTGGCCAGGTCGAATTGCAGGTTGTTCAGCTCTTCACTGTGGATCGCCACACCCTGGAAGCTCGAAGGCAGCGCACGGTTACCGATGACGTCGACCATCGGGCTGCTGAAGTTCTGGCGACCGGCAGTCAGGGTGGTGTTGGAAATACGCGCCTTGACGTTGGCCAGGCCCAGCTTGCTCCACTGGCCAACGGCGTCGCCGCCTTCTTCGGTCAGGGTACGGTTGTTGCCCGCGCCTGGGCGAGTGCCCGGTGCGCCACCGTTGTTGGACGCCAGGTCCTTGCGGTCCTGGTCCAGGGCGATGGCGTTGTAGGCCGCGACTTCAGTGCTGAAACCGAGGGCACCTTCGGTGAAGCCCGAGTTGTACTTGACGATCGTGCCTTGAACCCAGTTGATACGGCGGTCAGTCGGGGTCGAAACGCCGTCTTTCTTGTAGGAAAATTTGGCCCCACGTTTCAGTTGTTCGTTGGCGTACCAGTTACGGGTCGTGCCGCTGATCGACTGGCCTTCCAGGAAGCCGGTTGCTTCGCTCTGGGCGCTTTTTTCATTCAGGGTAACCGGGGTATACGCCTGGCTTTGGGTTTCAGCGTATGCCGTGGCGGTTACGCTGCTGATGGCCAGGGCCAGTATCGCAGTGCTGCTCAGTTTCATGGGTGAAGCTCCTTACTTTCTATTATTAATGCCGGTCTTTTTTGGTGATCCGGCTATTTGCTTTGGAACACTTGCACACATCGCAAACGTTTGCTGTTGACCAGAATGGCGAATGACGGCAATACGCTTGCGTGGAGGCGCAATGCGCCCCCAGCGTTTTCAGCTACACGGTTTTATTTTTCGATGCCGACACCCGAGAACACGTTGCGACCGAAGGGGCTGACCTTGAACCCTTCGACTTTGGCGCTCAACGGCTGGTTGACCGTCGAGTGGGCGACCGGCGTGATCGGTACCTGCTGCTTGAGGTACTGCTGCGCCTGTTTGTAGAGCACGGTGCGCTGGTCGCGGTCGGTCACGACCTTGGCCTGCTTGATCAGCTTGTCGTAAGCCGGATCACACCACATGGAGTAGTTGTTGCCGCCAATGGCGTCGCAGCTGTACAGCGTGCCGAGCCAGTTGTCCGGGTCACCGTTGTCGCCGGTCCAGCCGATCAGGCTGATATCGTGCTCGCCATTCTTGGTGCGCTTGATGTACTCGCCCCATTCGTAGCTGACGATCTTGACCTTGAGGCCGATCTTCGCCCAGTCAGCCTGGAGCATCTCGGCCATCAACTTGGCGTTGGGGTTGTAGGGGCGCTGTACGGGCATGGCCCACAGGGTGATTTCGGTGCCTTCCTTGACGCCGGCAGCCTTGAGCAGTTCCTTGGCTTTTTCCGGGTTGTAGGCGGCGTCCTTGATGCTGTCGTCGTAGGACCATTGGGTCGGCGGCATGGCGTTGACCGCCAGTTGCCCCGCACCCTGGTAAACGGCGTTGAGAATGCTTTGCTTGTTCACCGCCATGTCCAGCGCCTGGCGCACTTCGAGCTGGTCGAACGGCTTGTGCCGTACGTTGTAGGCGATGTAACCCAGGTTGAAGCCGGGCTTTTCGATCAACTGCAGCGCGGGGTCGTTTTTCAGCGCAGTCACGTCGGCGGGGCGCGGGTGCAGGGTGACCTGGCACTCGTTGGCCTTGAGCTTCTGCACGCGCACCGAGGCGTCGGTGTTGATGGCGAAAATCAGATTGTCGAGCTTGACCCGGCTCGGGTCCCAGTATTGCTTGTTGCCGGTGTAACGGATGTTCGAGTCTTTCTGGTAGCTCTTGAACACGAACGGCCCGGTGCCGATCGGCTTCTGGTTGATGTCGCTCGGCTTGCCTTCGGCGAGCAGCTTGTCGGCGTACTCGGCGGAGAGTATCGCGGCGAAGCTCATGGCGATGTTCTGGATGAACGCGGCGTCCACGCTGTTGAGCGTCATGACCACGGTCAGCGGCCCGGTCTTTTCGACCTTGGCGATATTCTTGTTCAGGCTCATCCCGTTGAAATAGGGGAATTCGGTCGGATAGGCCTTACGGAACGGTTGCTGCGGATCGAGCATGCGATTGAAGGTGAACAGCACGTCGTCAGCGTTGAAGTCGCGGGTCGGCGTGAAGTACTTGGTCGTGTGAAATTTCACCCCGGGACGCAGGTGAAAAGTGTACTTGAGGCCGTCCTCGGAAATATCCCAACTCGTGGCCAGGCCCGGTACGACATTGGTCGAGCCTTTTTCGAACTCGGCCAGGCGGTTGTACAGCGGTTCGGCGGCGTCGTTATCGGTCGCGGTGGTGTATTGCGCGGTGTCGAAGCCGGCGGGGCTGCCTTCGGAACAGAACACCAGGCTATTGGAGGCAGCCTGGCTCATGGACGTGGCGGCCAACAGGCCCGCGCCCAGCAATGCGGATAAAACCAAGGTATGGCGCATGACGCTCTCTCTTGTTCAGTGTTTGACAATGAGAACTCCGGGTAAAGGGAGGCCTCATCGGTCTCAAGCCATGACGTGCAGCAAAACCGATGACCCACGCATGAACTGGTCGAATCCCGACGGTATGAACCGTGGGTCCGGCAGTAAATACGAAGAGTCCTAAAGACTCGTAGGAAAAGGCGACGCGTCCTAATGCTCTGCTGTAGGCAGCAGGCGATTTGGAGGTGGGCGGATTCCTGCTTTCTCGGTCGATAACGTAACGGCGACGTCAAGAAACGTCGCCGTTACAGAACCTTATTTGCTGACGCTGACGCCGTAGAAGGAGTTCAAGCCAAACGGGCTGATCTTGAAGTCCTGCACATTGGCGCGCATGGGTTGGAACACCGTCGAGTGAGCGATAGGTGTCATTGGAACAGCATCTTTGAGGACGTGTTGCGCCTGTTTGTACAGTTCGGTGCGCTTGCCCTGGTCTGAAGTACGCTTGGCTTGTTTGACGATGTCGTCGAACTTCTTGTCGCACCACTTGGAGAAGTTGTTGCCTTCCAGCGAGTCGCAGCCGAACAGCACGTTCAGCCAGTTATCGGGATCACCATTGTCACCGCTCCAGCCAATCAGCATCGCCTGGTTCTCGCCACCTTTGGAGCGCTTGATGTACTCGCCCCACTCGTAGCTCTGGATCTTGACCTTGAGGCCGACCTTCGCCCAGTCGGACTGCAGCATTTCTGCCATCAGCTTGGCGTTCGGGTTGTATGGACGCTGGACCGGCATCGCCCACAGAACGATTTCGGTGCCTTCTTTCACACCGGCTTCCTTGAGCAGCTCCTTGGCTTTCTCAGGGTTGTACGGCGCATCCTTGATGGTGGTGTCGTAGGACCACTGGGTCGGCGGCATGGCGTTGACGGCCAGTTGGCCGGCGCCCTGGTACACGGAGTCGATGATCTGTTGCTTGTTGACGGCCATGTCCAGTGCCTGACGCACTTTCAGTTGGGCCAACGGGTTTGGCTCGTTGCTGCCCTTGACCTTGTCCATCACGTTGTAGGCGATGTAACCCAGGTTGAAACCAGCCTGGTCAGGCAGTTTCAGGGTCTTGTCTTCGCGCAGCGCTTTCAGGTCGGCTGGACGAGGGAACAGGGTGACCTGGCACTCGTTTTTCTTCAGCTTCTGGATGCGTACCGAGGGGTCGGTGGTGATGGCGAAGATCAGGTTGTCGATCTTGACGTCGTCCGGCTTCCAGTAGTCCTTGTTCCCGGTGTAGCGGATGTTGGAGTCTTTCTGGTAGCTCTTGAACACGAACGGACCAGTGCCGACCGGTTTCTGGTTGATGTCAGCGGCCTTGCCTTCTTTGAGCAGCTGGGCGGCGTACTCGGCGGACTGGATCGAGGCGAAGCTCATGGCCATGTTCTGGATGAACGCGGCATCGACGTCTTTCAGGGTGAACTTGACGGTTTTGTCGTCGACTTTATCGATCTTGGTGATGTTGGTGTCCATCCCCATGTCGGTGAAGTACGGGAATTCGGTCGGGTACGCTTTGCGGAACGGGTCATCCTTGTTAATCATGCGATTGAAGGTGAACAGCACGTCGTCCGCGTTGAACTCACGAGTCGGCTTGAAATACGGGGTGGTGTGGAACTTGACGCCTTCGCGCAGGTGGAAGGTGTAGGTCAGGCCGTCATCGGAGACGTCCCAGCTGGTCGCCAGGCCAGGAATGACGGCGGTACCGCCGCGCTCGAACTGGGTCAGGCGGTTGAACATGGTTTCGGCAGAGGCGTCGAAGTCGGTTCCGGTGGTGTATTGACCTGGATCGAAACCGGCCGGGCTCCCTTCGGAGCAGAACACCAGGTTAGTCGCAGCTTGGGCGAACGGTGCGCTAGCTAGCAAGCTGGCACCTAATAAAAACGGAATGACCGCTTGTTTAAGCATGGTGGCCTCATGATTTGTTGTCATTTTTTGATTTTGAGGACGACCTCGTGAGTCGTGCCTGCGGATACTTATGCAGGGGCCATACCCAATGCAAGATCCAGAGCGACTACAGGCATTAAACAGTGGCACGAACGTACCTTAATGTCGCATTAGTATAAAACCTGGCGCATTTGAACGTTTGCGCGGTGTTTTTGTAGTGCAACTGGCGCACCTTTATGGTGCGTTAAAGCCTTAGGCTGCCCGTGGGTGGGGCGGGGTGTTACCTATTTATACCCAGTCCTTGAGAGGGGTGTGGGGCTTAATGGGAGTGGTTATCGTTGCACTGGTATTGGTCGCGGGTTGCGAGTTGTACAAGGTGCAACTTTTCATTCCAATTTGTACGACGTCTCTGTAGGAGCTGCCGCAGGCTGCGATCTTTGCGGTCGCCGCTGAAATGCCTTTGAGAGCATAGAACAAGATCAAAAGATCGCAGCCTGCGGCAGCTTCTACAGTTTGAATTCGAAAAAAAACGGCGGTCACCTGAGTGATCGCCGTTTTTTGTATTCAGTTATCGAATCAAGGCATCAGCACTTCAATCGAGCCATCGGCCGTCATGCTGACCTGGCTGGTGCCGGCTTCCACTTCCGGGGTCACCGGAGCGGCGTCCATGCTGGCTGCTTTCATCATCATCGGGGCGCGCATGTACGGTTGCGGGTAACCATTGCTGTTGAAGTTCAGGTTGACGATTTTGTAACCCTTGCCGCCCAGGGCGTCAGTGGCCAGTTGGGCGCGGGCCTTGAAGGCCGTCACGGCCTCCTTCAGCAAGGCATCTTCGCTGGCCTTGCGGGTGGGGGTGGCGATGGCGAAATCCATGCCGCCCATTTTCAGGTCGCCGAGCAGTTCACCGGTCAGCTTGGACAGGGCCGCGAAGTCCGGGCTTTCCAGACGCAGTTCGGCACGCTCGCGCCAGCCGGTGATTTTCTGGCCCTTGGCGTCGTAGATCGGGTAGCTGTTGCGGCTGCCCTGGCGCAGGGTGATGTCCTTCACTTGCTTGGCCTGGGCCAGGGCCTTGTTCATGGTGGTGCTGACGTCCGCGGCGAGTTTGGCCGGGTCGGTGTTCTGATCTTCGGTGTAGAGGGTCACGATCATCAGGTCGCGAGCCACTTCCTGGCTGACTTCGGCGCGCAGGGAAATCTGGTTGTAGTGAAGCTCGTCGGCGGCCATGGCCGGGAGGGCGGCGAGGGTGCCGGCACTCAGGGTGAGGAGGGCGGCGCTGCGGCGGAATGTGTGCATGAAGGCTCCTGGGTGGGTGCGCAGGTTGATGTGCGGGCCTGCGTGAAACCATCAGACTCTAGCTGTGATGATCCGGTTCGCGGACTTACAACTTTTATACAGACGATTGCAGGTGGCTGCTTCGCAGCCAATCGCGGGCAAGCCACGCTCCTGCAGGGGTATGCGTTTGAGTGTGGGAGTGTGGCCGTTTGCCGCACTTTCGCCTGCCAGCCCCCGCGCTTGGTTATACTCCCGTCGATCCGCCTGGAGCGCTCATCAGGAGAGCTCATGCTCGCCCCCGTTCAAATCACTTCCGCCACACGCCAGAATCTCTGGCGGCTGACGTTCATCCGCACCCTGGTATTGGCCGCTCAAGCTGGTTCCGTGGGCCTGGCCTACTGGTTCGAGCTGCTGCCACTGCCCTGGTTCCAATTGGCCGCGACCCTCGGCTGCTCGATGTTGCTGTGTGCTTTCACGGCCATCCGGCTGCGCACCACCTGGCCGGTCACCGAGCTCGAATACGCGGTGCAACTGGCCTGCGACCTGTTTATCCACAGTGCGCTGCTGTATTTCTCGGGCGGCTCGACCAACCCGTTCGTTTCTTATTACCTGGTGCCGCTGACCATCGCGGCAGTGACCTTGCCATGGCGATATTCGGTGATTCTGTCGGGCATCGCCCTGACCATGTACACCTTGCTGCTGGCGCGCTTCTACCCGCTGCAAACCTTCCCGATTGCCCGGGAAAACCTGCAGGTGTACGGGATGTGGTTGAGCTTCGCGCTGGCGGCGGCAGTGATCACGTTCTTTGCCGCGCGCATGGCCGAAGAGCTGCGTCGCCAGGAAGAGCTGCGGGCCATTCGCCGGGAAGAAGGCCTGCGCGACCAGCAGCTGCTGGCCGTCGCCACTCAGGCGGCGGGCGCTGCCCATGAACTGGGCACGCCGCTGGCGACCATGAGCGTGTTGCTCAAGGAGATGCAACAGGATCATCCTGACCCGATGCTGCAGGATGACCTGAAAGTGCTGCAGGATCAGGTCAAGTTGTGCAAAGAGACCTTGCAACAGCTGGTTCGGGCGGCGGAGGCCAATCGCCGGCTGGCCGTGCAGATGCAGGACGTCACCGACTGGCTCGACGAAGCGCTCAATCGTTGGCACCTGATGCGTCCGGAAGCCAGTTATCGCTTCCAGCGCCTGGGCCAGGGCTCGGTGCCGCGCATGGCACCACCGCCGGACCTGACCCAGGCGTTGCTCAATTTACTCAACAACGCGGCGGATGCCTGTCCCGAAGGGCTGCAAGTGACCCTGGACTGGAATGCCGAAGACTTGACCATCAGCATCCGCGACCACGGTGCGGGCGTGCCGCTGGCCATCGCCGAGCAGATCGGCAAGCCATTTTTTACCACCAAGGGCAAAGGTTTCGGCCTGGGCCTGTTTTTGAGCAAGGCCAGCGTGACACGCGCCGGCGGCTCAGTGAAACTCTACAGTCATGAGGAAGGCGGCACGCTCACCGAGCTGCGCCTGCCCCATGGCGCCCGAGGAGACGAACATGAGTGACGAAATCCAAGTTGAAGGCGAAGAACTGCCGCATTTGCTGCTGGTCGACGACGACGCGACCTTTACCCGGGTGATGGCCCGCGCCATGGCCCGCCGTGGCTTTCGCGTCAGCACCGCCGGTTCCGCCGAAGAAGGGCTGACCATCGCCCAGGCCGATCTGCCGGACTATGCCGCGCTGGACCTGAAAATGGATGGCGACTCGGGCCTGGTGCTGCTGCCCAAGTTGCTGGAAATGGACCCGGAAATGCGCGTGGTGATCCTCACCGGTTATTCGAGCATCGCCACGGCCGTCGAGGCGATCAAGCGCGGCGCCTGCAACTACCTGTGCAAGCCGGCCGACGCCGACGACGTGCTGGCGGCGCTGCTGTCCGAACACGCCGACCTCGACAGCCTGGTGCCGGAAAACCCGATGTCCGTAGACCGCCTGCAGTGGGAACACATCCAGCGCGTGTTGACCGAGCACGAAGGCAACATCTCCGCCACCGCCCGCGCCCTGGGCATGCACCGCCGCACGCTGCAGCGCAAACTGCAGAAGCGTCCCGTTCGACGCTGAATCAACGCTGAACGAATGCGGGCCGCTCCTCGCGACAAACCGAACCGATCATCTATGATCGGTTCGTGCATGTATTTTTTCTTATCGAGCCTTATCCATGAATCAGAACGCTGAATATTCCGCGGTCAATGATGCTGTGCGCGGGCAGTTTTTTCGAAAAGTCTGGGCGATGATCACGCCTTACTGGCAGAGCGAAGAAAAGGTCAAGGCCTGGACATTGCTGATCGCCGTGATTGCGTTGTCGCTGATGAGCGTGGGCATCTCGGTGTGGTTCAACACCTGGTACAAGGATTTCTACAACGCCCTGCAGCAAAAGGACGAGGAAGCGTTCTGGCGGCTGATCCTGTACTTCTGCGCGATTGCGGCGGTGGCGATCGTCGGTGCGGTGTACCGGCTCTACCTGACGCAGATGCTGACGATTCGCTGGCGGGCCTGGCTCACCGAAAAGCATTTCGCCCGCTGGCTGGGCAACAAGAATTACTACCAGCTGGAGCAGGGCGGCTACACCGATAACCCGGACCAGCGCATTTCCGAAGACCTCAACAATTTCACCTCCGACACCTTGAGCCTGGGCGTTGGGCTGTTGCGCAATGTCGTCAGCCTGGTGTCGTTCTCGATCATCCTCTGGGGTGTGTCAGGGAGCATCGAGGTATTCGGGGTGACCATTCCCGGCTACATGTTCTGGTGCGTACTGGTCTACGCCGTGGTGGGTAGCTGGCTGACGCATTTGATCGGTCGCCGCCTGATCGGCCTGAACAACCGGCAACAACGCTTCGAAGCCGACCTGCGTTTCTCCATGGTGCGGATTCGCGAGAATGCCGAAAGCATTGCGCTGTACAACGGCGAGCCCAATGAGAACCGCCGCCTGACCCAGCGTTTCTCGATGGTCTGGCACAACTTCTGGGACATCATGAAGGTGTCCAAGCGCCTGACCTTCTTCACTTCCGGCTACGAGCAGGCCGCCATCATCTTCCCGTTCATGGTGGCCGCGCCGCGTTATCTCTCCGGCAAGATCGAACTGGGTGAGCTGATGCAGATCAGCTCGGCGTTTGGCAATGTCCAGGACAGCTTCAGCTGGTTCATCACCGCGTACCAGAGCCTCGCCTCATGGCGCGCCACCTGCGATCGTCTGCTCAGCTTCCGTCAGGCCATGACCGACAACGAGCAACGAGCGCCAGCCATTGACGTGCAGAACGCGGGCTCGGCCTTGAAGGTGCACAACCTCGGCCTCGACCTGGCCGACGGTCGCCACCTGTTGACCAGTGCCGACATGACTGTGGAGGAGGGCGAGCGCGTCATGCTCAGCGGCCGTTCCGGCAGCGGCAAGTCGACCTTGCTGCGGGCGATGGGGCACCTGTGGCCAGCGGGGCATGGCAGTATCCGGCTGCCGGCGGCGCGCTATCTGTTCCTGCCGCAAAAGCCTTACTTGCCGATTGGCACGCTGCGCGAAGCGCTGAGTTATCCACAGGCCGGCGATACCTACCCCAACGAGCGCTACGTGCACGTTCTGGAAACGTGCCGTTTGCCGCATCTGGTGGCGCGACTCGACGAAGCCAATCACTGGCAGCGCATGCTGTCGCCGGGCGAGCAGCAACGCCTGGCCTTCGCCCGTGCACTGCTTTATGCACCGCAATGGCTGTACATGGACGAAGCGACTTCGGCGATGGATGAAGAAGACGAGGCGTCGCTGTACCAGGCACTGATCGATGAGTTGCCGGGCCTGAGTATCGTCAGCGTCGGCCATCGCAGCAGCCTCAAGCGTTTCCACCCACGGCACGTTCGTATCGAGAACGGGCATTTGGTGGACCAGACCGTGACCGCCTGATGGGTGATCGTACAACCGCGTTGCGCTATGATGCGGTTTCAGCAGCCGAATTTTTCGAGACAGATGTTCACCATGGAAAACCCGAACGCCGCACCACGCCTCCCTCGCAAGCGCCGCAGCCTCGCTCAGGAACTGGTGACGGTGCTGTCCGAGCAGATCCGCGACGGTCACCTCAAGCGTGGCGACAAGTTGCCCACCGAGTCGGCGATCATGGATGCCCATGGCGTCAGCCGCACCGTGGTGCGTGAAGCGATTTCCCGTTTGCAGGCGGCGGGGCAGGTGGAAACCCGTCACGGCATCGGCACCTTCGTGCTCGACACCCCGAGCCCGAGCGGTTTCCGCATCGACCCGGCGACTGTGGTCACCCTGCGTGACGTGCTGGCGATTCTGGAACTGCGCATCAGCCTTGAAGTGGAATCCGCCGGCCTCGCCGCGCAACGCCGCAGCCCCGAGCAGTTGGCGCTGATGCGCGCGGCACTGGATGCGCTGAACGAAAGTGTTTCCCACGCCAGCGATGCCGTGGCCTCGGACTTCCAGTTCCACCTGCAGATTGCCCTGGCAACCGGCAACCGCTACTTCACCGACATCATGACTCACCTGGGTACCAGCATCATTCCGCGTACCCGCCTGAACTCCGCGCGCCTGGCCCATGACGATCAGCAGCACTACATGAATCGTCTGAGCCGCGAGCACGAAGAGATCTACGACGCCATCGCCCGCCAGGACTCCGACGCGGCGCGCGCCGCCATGCGCCTGCACCTGACCAACAGCCGCGAACGGTTGCGTCATGCCCATGAAGAGGCTGAGGCGCAGCGCGGGTAAGCGATCTACCTCGTGTCATCCATCGTCTGGGTTATCGCTATCGCCAGCAGGCTGGCTCCCACAGGAGTACGCGTTCCAATGTGGGAGCCAGCCTGCTGGCGATAGGGCCAGCGGCCATCCCCTAGATCTCTCGGTTCTTTGGGCTAATCTTCCGACAACGTATCTCCTACAAACCCGCTAGACGCCACATTCCTCTCCGCTTTTCCTATCGCTGCAAGCCTTTGAAAATCTGGGCTGGCGCTCTTCTTGTCGAACAATTTTCACCCGCAGCGATGAAATGCAGTTGACGGTTATTTTTTAAGTTGTACGATGACCTACAACTTCGGCGCAGGCTGAACGGTTTTCTCACACACAAACGTCGCTACCCAGGGTGTTCGAATAATGAATCCACAAGAACTGAAGTCCATCCTCTCTTCCGGTCTGCTGTCTTTCCCGGTCACCGATTTCAATGCCCAGGGCGATTTCAACCGCGCTGGCTACATCAAGCGTCTGGAATGGCTGGCCCCATACGGCGCCTCGGCTCTGTTCGCCGCAGGCGGCACCGGTGAGTTCTTCTCCCTGGCGGCCAGCGAATATTCGGAAATCATCAAGACTGCCGTCGACACCTGCGCCACCAGCGTGCCAATCCTCGCCGGCGTCGGCGGTTCGACCCGCCAGGCTATCGAGTACGCACAGGAAGCCGAGCGTCTTGGCG
This sequence comes from Pseudomonas sp. YuFO20, assembly GCF_035064975.1. Taxonomy (NCBI): domain Bacteria; kingdom Pseudomonadati; phylum Pseudomonadota; class Gammaproteobacteria; order Pseudomonadales; family Pseudomonadaceae; genus Pseudomonas; species Pseudomonas sp. YuFO20. Next base: position 184,484 of record NZ_JAXDEO010000003.1, on the reverse strand, counting down.
CCAAAGGCCTGTTGCTGCTGCCGCACTACCTGACCGAAGCCAGCCAGGACGGCGTCGCCGCCCACGTTGAAGCCGTGTGCAAGTCGGTCAACATCGGCGTGGTGGTCTACAACCGTAACGTCTGCCGCCTGAACGCGCCGCTGCTGGAGCGTCTGGCCGAGCGCTGCCCGAACCTGATCGGCTACAAGGATGGCCTGGGTGATATCGAGTTGATGGTGTCGATCCGTCGCCGCCTCGGTGATCGCTTCAGCTACCTGGGTGGCCTGCCGACCGCCGAAGTCTACGCCGCGGCCTACAAGGCGCTGGGCGTGCCGGTCTACTCCTCGGCGGTGTTCAACTTCATCCCGAAAACCGCGATGGATTTCTACCACGCGATCGCTCGCGAAGATCACGCCACCGTCGGCAAGATCATCGATGACTTCTTCCTGCCGTACCTGGACATCCGTAACCGCAAGGCCGGTTACGCAGTGAGCATTGTCAAGGCCGGGGCAAAAATTGCCGGCTACGACGCAGGTCCTGTGCGTGCGCCGCTGACCGACCTGACCGGCGAAGAGTACGAAATGCTCGCCGCGCTGATCGACAAGCAGGGTGCGCAGTAATACATCCGATTTAGTAAGGCCGCTGAGCGATCAGCGGCCTTTTGCGTGAGGAGATCTTAAAGTGGCAGATGCAAAGCGTTTCGATAACTACATCAATGGCGAATGGGTTGCCGGTGGCGATTACTCGGCCAACATCAACCCGTCCGAACTGACCGATGCCATCGGCGATTACGCCAAGGCTGACCTGGCCCAGGTCAACGCCGCCATCGACGCTGCCCGTGCCGCGTTCCCGGCATGGTCCACGTCCGGTATCCAGGCGCGTCACGACTCGCTGGATAAAGTCGGCACTGAAATCCTCGCCCGTCGCGAAGAGCTCGGCACCCTGCTGGCCCGGGAAGAGGGCAAGACCCTGCCCGAAGCCATCGGCGAAGTGACCCGCGCCGGTAACATCTTCAAGTTCTTCGCCGGTGAATGCCTGCGCCTGTCCGGCGACTACCTGCCGTCAGTGCGTCCTGGCGTCAACGTGGAAGTCACCCGCGAAGCCCTGGGCGTGGTCGGTCTGATCACCCCGTGGAACTTCCCGATTGCCATCCCGGCGTGGAAAATCGCCCCGGCCCTGGCCTATGGTAACTGCGTGGTACTCAAGCCTGCCGACCTGGTGCCGGGTTGTGCCTGGGCCCTGGCTGAAATCATCTCCCGTGCGGGCTTCCCGGCCGGTGTGTTCAACCTGGTGATGGGCAGCGGTCGTGTGGTTGGCGATGCACTGGTGCACAGCCCTAAAGTCGATGGCATCAGCTTCACCGGTTCCGTGGGCGTCGGTCGGCAGATCGCCGTCAGCTGCGTGTCGCGCCAGGCCAAAGTACAGCTGGAAATGGGCGGCAAGAACCCGCAGATCATTCTCGACGACGCCGACCTCAAGCAAGCGGTCGAGCTGTCGGTGCAGAGCGCGTTCTACTCCACCGGCCAGCGTTGCACGGCATCGAGCCGCTTTATCGTCACCGCCGGGATCCACGACCACTTCGTCGAAGCCATGGCCGAGCGCATGAAGTCGATCAAGGTCGGCCACGCGTTGAAAGCCGGCACCGACATCGGTCCGGTGGTGTCGCAAGCGCAGCTGGAACAGGACATGAAGTACATCGACATCGGCCAGTCCGAAGGTGCGCGCCTGGTCAGCGGCGGTGGTCTGGTGACCTGCGACACCGAGGGCTACTTCCTCGCGCCAACGCTGTTTGCCGACAGTGAAGCGTCGATGCGCATCAGCCGCGAAGAGATCTTCGGCCCTGTGGCCAACATCGTTCGCGTGGCCGATTACGAAGCCGCACTGGCCATGGCCAACGACACCGAATTCGGCTTGTCCGCGGGCATCGCCACGACTTCGTTGAAATACGCCAACCACTTCAAGCGCCACTCCCAAGCCGGGATGGTGATGGTCAACCTGCCGACCGCCGGCGTGGATTACCACGTTCCGTTCGGTGGGCGTAAAGGTTCATCCTATGGATCACGTGAGCAAGGTCGCTATGCGCAAGAGTTCTACACGGTCGTGAAAACGTCCTACGTCGGCTCCTGATACACCGCAATACCCCTGTAGGAGCTAGCGCAGGCTGCGATCTTTGCTTTTAAAGATCAAAAGATCGCAGCCTCGTTTCACTCGTCAGCTCCTACAGGGTGAACCAAAGATTCACCCCGCATAAAAATAATCAGTGGGAGTACATCTACATGCAATCGACCAAGAAGCCGACTCACGTCCGCTATCTGATCCTGCTCATGCTGTTTCTGGTGACCACGATCAACTACGCCGACCGCGCCACCATCGCCATCGCCGGCTCCAGCCTGCAGAAAGACCTCGGCATCGACGCAGTCACCCTCGGCTACATCTTCTCCGCATTCGGTTGGGCCTACGTGGCCGGGCAAATTCCCGGTGGCTGGCTGCTGGACCGTTTCGGTTCGAAAAAAATCTATGCCTTGAGCATCTTCACCTGGTCGCTGTTCACCGTGTTGCAGGGTTATGTCGGCGAGTTTGGCATGTCCACGGCGGTGGTCGCGCTGTTCATGCTGCGCTTCCTGGTGGGTCTGGCCGAAGCGCCATCCTTCCCCGGCAACGCACGCATCGTCGCGGCCTGGTTCCCGACGGCTGAACGCGGCACCGCTTCGGCAATCTTCAACTCGGCGCAATACTTCGCCACCGTGTTGTTCGCGCCACTGATGGGCTGGATCGTCTACAGCTTCGGCTGGCAGCACGTGTTCATCGTCATGGGCGTGATCGGCATCATCTTTTCGGGCATCTGGCTGAAAGTGATCTACAGCCCACGCCAGCACCCGATGATCAATGACGCCGAGTTCAAGCACATCGCCGACAACGGCGGCATGGTCGACATGGACCAGGACAAGGGCAAAGGCAAGAAGACTGACGGCCCGAAATGGGACTACATCCGCCAACTGCTGACCAACCGCATGATGCTCGGCGTGTACCTGGGCCAATACTGCATCAACGGCATCACCTACTTCTTCCTGACCTGGTTCCCGGTGTACCTGGTGCAGGAGCGCGGCATGACCATCCTCAAGGCTGGTTTCATCGCCTCGTTGCCGGCGATCTGCGGCTTCATCGGCGGTGTGCTCGGCGGGGTGATTTCCGACTACTTGCTGCGCAAGGGCCATTCCCTGACCTTCGCCCGCAAGGCGCCGATCATCGCCGGCCTGCTGGTGTCCAGCAGCATCGTCGCCTGCAACTACGTGGACGTTGAATGGATGGTCGTGGGCTTCATGGCCCTGGCGTTCTTCGGCAAAGGCGTGGGTGCATTGGGTTGGGCCGTGGTGTCCGATACTTCACCGAAGCAGATCGCCGGTTTGAGCGGTGGCCTGTTCAACACCTTCGGTAACCTGGCCTCGATCACCACGCCAATCGTCATCGGTTACATCATCAGCTCCACGGGTTCGTTCAAGTGGGCGTTGGTGTTTGTCGGTTGCAACGCACTGGTCGCGGTGTTCAGCTATCTGGTCATCGTCGGTCCGATCAAGCGAGTGGTGCTCAAGGAGCCGCCGGTAAACGGTCCTGAAGCATCCGGTAAATTGTCTCAAGCGCATTCCTGAGGAGCGGCGTCATGCAGTTGATTGAACATTCCGACTCGCCGCGTTACATCCGCCTGCACGAGCGGGACAACGTGGTGATCGTGGTCAATGACCAGGGTGTACCGGCCGGTACCGAGTTCCCGGATGGCCTGGTCACCGTGGACTTCGTGCCACAGAGCCACAAGGTCACCCTTGAAGACATTCCCGAGGGTGGCCAGGTGATTCGCTACGGCCAGGTCATCGGCTACGCCCTGCAGCCGATTCCCCGTGGCAGTTGGGTCAAGGAAGATCAACTGCGCATGCCGACCGCGCCGCCGCTGGACAGCCTGCCGCTGTCCACCGAAGTGCCGGCCGCGCAGGCACCGCTGGAAGGTTATACGTTCGAGGGTTATCGCAACGCCGACGGTACGGTCGGCACGCGCAACATCCTGGGTATCACCACCACGGTGCAGTGCGTGACGGGTGTGCTGGATCATGCGGTCAAGCGCATCAAGGACGAGTTGCTGCCCAAGTACCCGCACGTCGATGACGTGGTGGCGCTGACCCACAGCTATGGCTGCGGTGTGGCAATCACCGCCACCGACGCGTACATCCCGATCCGCACCGTGCGCAACCTGGCGCGCAACCCGAACCTGGGCGGCGAAGCCCTGGTGATCAGCCTGGGCTGCGAGAAATTGCAGGCCGGGCAGGTGATGCACGAGGACGATGCCTCGGTGGACTTGAGTGAGCCGTGGCTGTATCGCCTGCAGGATTCCAGCCACGGTTTTACCGAGATGATCGAGCAGATCATGGAACTGGCTGAGGCCCGCCTGAAGAAGCTCGACCAGCGCCGCCGGGAAACCGTACCGGCGTCGGAACTGATCCTCGGCATGCAGTGTGGCGGTAGTGATGCGTTTTCCGGGATCACCGCCAACCCGGCCCTGGGTTATGCCTCGGACCTGTTGCTGCGTGCCGGTGCGACGGTGATGTTCTCCGAAGTGACCGAAGTGCGCGACGCGATCTACCTGCTGACCTCCCGCGCGAAAACCGAGGGCGTCGCGCAGGAGCTGGTGCGGGAAATGGATTGGTACGACCGTTATCTGGCCAAGGGTGAGGCGGACCGCAGCGCCAACACCACGCCGGGTAACAAGAAGGGCGGGTTGTCGAACATCGTCGAGAAGTCCCTGGGTTCGATCGTCAAGTCCGGCAGCAGCGCTATCACGGGTGTTCTCGGCCCTGGCGAGCGGTTCAAGGAAAAAGGCCTGATCTTCTGCGCGACCCCGGCCAGTGACTTTGTCTGCGGTACGTTGCAACTGGCGGCGGGGATGAACCTGCATGTGTTCACCACGGGGCGCGGTACGCCTTATGGACTGGCCATGGCACCGGTGGTGAAAGTGTCGACCCGGACGGAACTGGCGCAGCGCTGGCCGGACCTGATCGACATCGACGCCGGGCGCATTGCCACCGGGCGCGCGTCCATTGAGGAGCTTGGCTGGGAGTTGTTCCACTACTACCTGGATGTGGCCAGCGGCAAGCAGCAGACCTGGGCTGAAAAGCACAAGCTGCATAACGATATCACCTTGTTCAACCCGGCGCCGATTACCTGATACCGCGTTATCGTTCATCGCCAGCAGGCTGGCTCCCACAGTGATCTTCGGTGATTGCACATTTTGTGCAACAAAGAAGATCCCCTGTGGGAGCCAGCCTGCTGGCGATAGCGATCTACCAGACGCCATTGTCCCTGGTGGCTTATCATTAGCCAACTAACGACACCATCTAGGTTCCCACCGGCATGCTGGCAATTTTCCTCGAAACCCTGAACATCACCGCACCGGTGTTCGCCATGCTGTTTCTCGGGGTGTTGCTCAAGCGCATCGACTGGATCAACGACAACTTCATCCATACCGCCTCGTCCCTGGTGTTCAACGTCACCATGCCGGCGCTGCTGTTCCTGGGCATCCTGCATGCCGATCTGCATGCCGCGTTGCAACCGGCACTGCTGATCTACTTCTCCCTCGCCACCTTGGTGTGCTTCGCCATTGCCTGGGGCTGGGCGATCTTCAGGTGCCCGCGCGAAGACCGGGGGATCTACACCCAGGGTGCGTTTCGCGGAAATAACGGCGTGATCGGCCTGGCACTGGCCGCGAGCATGTATGGCGACTACGGGATTTCCCTGGGGGCGATCCTGGCGGCGCTGGTGATCCTGTTCTACAACACGCTGTCGACCATCGTGCTGGCGGTCTACAGCCCGGTGATCAAGTCCGATCCGTGGAGCATCTGCAAAAGCGTGATGGTCAATCCGCTGATCATCAGCGTGATTACGGCGGCGCCCTTTGCCTATTTCAAGATCAGCCTGCCGGGCTGGCTGGAGACGTCCGGCCAGTACCTGGCACAAACCACCTTGCCGCTGGCGTTGATCTGCATTGGCGGCACGCTGTCGCTGGCGGCCATGCGCAAAAGCGGCTCGATGGCGCTCAGTTCAAGCCTGGTGAAAATGCTCGGCCTGCCGATCCTGGCGACGCTCGGCGCGTGGCTCTGGGGTTTTCGTGGTGCCGAGCTGGGCATTCTGTTCCTGTACTTCGGCAGCCCGACCGCCGCCGCCAGTTTTGTCATGGCCCGGGCTGCCAATGGCAATCATGAACTGGCGGCGGCGATCATCGTGATCACCACGCTGATGGCGGCGGTGACCACCAACATCGGGATCTTTTTGTTGCAGTGGGGTGGGTGGATCTAGCGGCTGGCCATCTCGGGCAGGGTTTTGCACAGTGGCCCGGTCTCTGGAGGTGCTGCGGTCGGGTAGCGATCAGGCAGGACCTGTACCGGTGTGGTGACGACAAAACCATCGGCGAAGGTCGCCTCGACAAATGTTGCTGTCCAGCCCTGTTCGGGTGTTTCTATCTGTACCTGTGCATGCAATGGGGTGGAAGGGGTGACATGCCGTGGCTGATAACGAATTCCGCAAGCATCCCGGAAGTCTCGCGCCATCGGGTTCACGGCCGTCCATTGAGTCACCTGAACCGGCGCCTCGGTAAAGTGCAGCGAAACGGCTTTGCCCGTTCCATGGGTTGTTGCGCTTGTCGTCACGGAGGGTAACGGGCGATCTTGCTGCCACCGGTTGACCACAGGAATCAGTGAGCTTTCAACGAATTGCCGGATGCCGTTGTGGCTGGAATTGGGGGCAACCCGCAGGCTCTTCGGCCCAGGCAGTCGATCGAAATAGATATCCGAATTGTCAGGGGTGAAAAAGTCGTCACTGCTGGCGTTGACGATGTATTTCGCAATGGCCAATCGTTCGGCATAGGCACTGTCCAGATAAGCCAGGGGGTCGACGATTTTCAGCAGTTTCTCGAAGTTTTCGGTGTGGCGCAGACGGAGCACCCCTTCGCTGTAATAGTCATAGAAGGCCAGCGGCCAGTTTTTGCCATAGGTTTGAAAGGTATGTTCGAACACTTTGGCTGTGCCGAGTCCATCAATGACAAATGGCACGACGGCGTTGACGCGCTCATCGGCAATAGCGGCCAGCCAGGCTGCCCAGGCGCGTTTCGACACCCCACTGGCAATAAATCGTTCAACGTTCCATGGCTTCAGTTCTTTCTGGGCAAGGTCCATCGCCTTGACCAGAGACGCCATCATCGGAACATGAGCAGACATGTAAGGGCGCGTTTCAGGACTTTCGAGAAATAATTTCCAACTATGGGCGACGCTTGAGTCTTCTGTGCGGGGAACTCCGTCATCGGCGTAAGTGAGATGTTGATTGGGGATGTTGCTGAGCGAGATGACGATTGTATTGGTTTGGCGTGCAACTTCCAGGGCCATGGCTTGAGTGAAATCTGTAGGTTCAGATTTAGCCTTGTTACCGGCAGGTATGTTGGTTCCGTTGTTCGCCACCAGTAGTGCCTGTCCATGAAGGGCATTGTGTGGGATATAAATGTCGACACTATGTTTCCATTGTTCCGGGCTGACCAGTCCTTCAGGCGACCACTGTTGAGATGACAGATCAAAGCTGCGCTTCTCTACGCCAGGAAAGACCTGGGTACCTTTTGCTACGTAGAGTAATGGTTTGGAGGCTTCCCGATTTTTATAGCAGTTCAGTATTTCGCTGAAGTCGTTGGGGGGAGAGCATTTGTCGACCAGCGTTTCGGCTTGTGCCGTGAAGCTTGCCAATCCAAGAGTTAATAACATGTTTGGTAAAATGACACGGAGTGTGGATCGCATTGGACTAGTCTCGCTTGTTTCAATTTGTTTTATGATTGTTATCGCGAAATTTTTTTGCGGCGGGAAAATATTGTCTTCGTGTCATTGATATTGGAAGTTATTTTGGAAGTGTTGTTTTTCGAGATATATGTAATGGAAAGTGACTTATATAAGTAGGCTTGGAGTTTTGGCGGTCGAATGCATTCGAGGGGACGGCGAAATCAATCACCGTCCCCTCGAACGAAGTTTTAACAGGTAGGGGGGTTACTGATATTGCTCGATCACTTCCTGCGCCGCGCGAAACGCATCGATGGCCGCCGGCACGCCGGCATACACCGCGCAGTGCAGCAGCGCCTCGCGAATCTCCTCCACGGTGCAGCCGTTGTTCAGCGCGCCGCGCACATGACCTTTCAATTCCTGCGGGCACTTCAGCGCGGTCAACGCGGCCAGGGTGATCAGGCTGCGGGTTTTCAACGGCAGGCCTTCGCGATTCCACACCCCGCCCCAGGCATGTTCGTTGACGAAGTCCTGCAGCGGCTGGGTGAACTCGGTGGCGTTGCCCAGGGCGCGGTCGACGAAGCTGTCGCCCATCACTTGGCGACGTACTTCGACGCCGGATTTTTTATTCTCGGTCATGGCAATTCCCTCTTGTGGTGTTGGCGACGCCAGGCGCGCAGTGACGTGAACAACAGGAACGCCAACAGTGCCGGCAGGACAAAAAACAGCATCAGGTGTTCAAGCTTGCCAGCCAGCGGCATGCCGGTGGTGAACGACACCACGTGCAGGCCGTAGGCCAGGTACAGGCCCAGAAACAGCAGGCCTTCGGCGCGGGTCACCCGGTAACCGGAATAGAATACCGGCAGGCACAACGCCGCGACGCCGAGCATCACCGGCAGATCGAATTCCAGCGCATTAGGCGATACCGACAAGGGCGACGGCGCGATCAGCGCCGTCAAGCCAAGCACGCCCAGGAGGTTGAACAGATTGCTGCCGATCACGTTGCCCACGGCAATTTCCCGTTCACCGCGCAAGGCGGCGATCAGGGAAGTGGCCAGCTCCGGGAGTGAGGTGCCGACGGCGACGATGGTCAGGCCGATGATCCGCTCCGACAACCCCAGGTCGGTGGCGACCGCGACCGCCGCCCCCAGCAGCAGATGCCCGGCGTACACCAGCATCGCCAGGCCGGCGACGATCATCAGCAGGCTGGTGAACCATGGCGCTTCCCCTGTATGGCCATGAGTTGACACCGGGCGCACCGAATGTCGCGACTGGCGCAGCAACAAGGCCAGGTACAGCAGCAGTGCCACCAGCAGCATGACGCCGTCGGTACGGGTCAGCTCTTCATTCCACGCCAGGAAGAACACCAGCAGGCTGGCGCCGATCATCAGCGGGATGTCCAGGCGCACCAGTTGCCGGGAAACCCGCAACGGTATGATCAGGGCGGAGAGCCCGAGGGTCACGAGGATGTTGAAGATGCTGCTGCCGATCACGCTGCCGACGGCAATGTCGGCGTTATGTGCCAGGGTGGCTTGCAGGCTGACCGCCATCTGCGGTGCGCTGCTGCCAAGGGCGACGATGGTCAGGCCGATGATCAGCGGGCGTACATGCAGGCGTGCCGCCAGGCGCACCGCAGCGCGCACCATCAGTTCGGCGCCGGCAATCAGCAGCACCAGCCCGCTGAGCAATTCGATCACGCTGATCAGGGGTAAATCGGCTAGTCCGAAAATGGTCGGGGCTCCGTCGGTCAGTCGAGGGCTTGCACGCGAACCCGCGCGGTGCCGCTCTTGAGCATGCCCAGGCGCTCGGCGGCTTCGTGGGACAGGTCGATCAGGCGGCCACGGGTATGCGGGCCACGGTCGTTGATGCGCACCACGCAGGATCTGTCGTTGTTCAGGTTGGTGACCTTCACCCGTGTACCGAAGGGTAGCTGGCGATGGGCGGCGGTCAGGGAATTCTTGTTGAAACGCTCGCCACTGGCGGTGCGTTTGCCTTGGTGTTTGGCGCCGTAGTAAGAGGCAACGCCGGTTTTGTCGTAGCCGTGGGGGTCGACAACATCGTTGCTGGCGCAACCGGCCAGGAGCGAGAGGAGGGCGCAAAGTCCAAGTAGACGCTTCATTTGAAGGCTTCCGAAAACAAATGTGGGAGCGGGCTTGCTCGCGAATGCATTCTGACAGTCAACTTTGAATTGAGTGCCGAACCGCATTCGCGAGCAAGCTCGCTCCCACAGGGGAATGGAGCCAGTGTGTTGGGCTGGCTCCATTCCGATCAGCCTTCGAGCTTGCTTTTAAGCAGTTCGTTGACCTGTTGCGGGTTGGCCTTGCCTTTGGAGGCTTTCATGGCCTGGCCGACGAAGAAACCGAACATCTTGCCGCGCTTGGCTTCGTCCGCCGCGCGGTATTGCTCGACCTGCTCGGCGTTGGCCGCGAGCATTTCGTCCAGCACCGCCGAAATGGCGCCGGTGTCGGTCACTTGCTTCAAGCCGCGCTTGTCGATGATCTCGTCCGCGCTGCCTTCGCAGTTGGCCATGGCTTCGAACACCACCTTGGCGATCTTGCCGGAGATGGTGTTGTCCTTGATGCGCTGCAACATGCCGCCCAGTTGCTCGGCGGAAACCGGCGACTGATCGATGTCCAGGCCTTGCTTGTTGAGCAGGCTGCCCAACTCGACCATCACCCAGTTGGCCGCCAGCTTGGCGTCGCCGCCAATGCTCGCGACTTTCTCGAAGTAGTCGGCCTGCTCGCGGCTGGTGGCCAGGACGCTGGCGTCGTACACCGACAGGCCGAACTGCTCCTGGAAACGCTCGCGTTTCTGCGGTGGCAATTCCGGCAGGGTGGCGCGCACGTCATCGAGGAAGGTGTTTTCGATCACGACTGGCAGCAGGTCTGGATCGGGGAAGTAACGGTAGTCGTTGGCTTCCTCTTTGCTGCGCATCGGACGGGTCTCGTCCTTGTTCGGGTCGTACAGCCGAGTCTGCTGGATCACCTTGCCGCCGTCTTCGATCAGCTCGATCTGGCGTTGGATCTCGCTGTTGATCGCCTTCTCGATGAAACGGAACGAGTTGACGTTCTTGATCTCGCAGCGCGTACCGAACTCGACCTGGCCTTTCGGACGGATCGACACGTTGCAGTCGCAACGCAGCGAGCCTTCGGCCATGTTGCCGTCGCAGATGCCCAGGTAGCGCACCAGCGCGTGGATCGCCTTGACGTAGGCCACGGCTTCCTTGGCGCTGCGCATGTCCGGCTCGGAAACGATTTCCAGCAGCGGAGTGCCGGCACGGTTCAGGTCGATGCCGCTGGCGCCGCTGAATTCTTCGTGCAGGCTCTTGCCGGCGTCTTCTTCCAGGTGCGCGCGGGTGATGCCGACGCGTTTGACCGTGCCGTCCTCAAGGGCGATGTCCAGGTGGCCCTTGCCGACGATCGGCAGTTCCATCTGGCTGATCTGGTAGCCCTTGGGCAGGTCAGGGTAGAAGTAGTTTTTACGGGCGAACACGTTGTGCTGGCCGATCTCGGCGTCAATCGCCAGACCGAACATCACCGCCATGCGCACCGCTTCCTGGTTCAGCACCGGCAACACGCCGGGCATCCCCAGGTCGATCAGGCTGGCCTGGGTGTTCGGCTCGGAACCGAAGGTGGTGGAACTACCGGAAAAGATTTTCGACCGGGTGGTGAGCTGGGTATGAATCTCCAGCCCGATCACGACTTCCCATTGCATGTGTGTCTCCTCAGAAGCCGGTTGGGGTGCGGGTGTGCCAGTCAGTGTTCAACTGATACTGGTGGGCAACGTTCAACAGGCGACCTTCCTGGAAATACGGAGCGAGCAGTTGCACGCCGACCGGCAGGCCGTCGACAAAACCGGCCGGCATCGACAGGCCTGGCAGGCCGGCGAGGTTGGCGGTGATGGTGTAGACGTCTTCCAGGTAGGCAGCGACCGGGTCGCTGTTCTTGGCGCCAAGCTTCCAGGCCGGGTTCGGCGTGGTTGGGCCGAGGATGATGTCGACCTCGTTGAAGGCGGCCATGAAGTCGTTCTTGATCAGGCGACGGATCTTCTGCGCCTTCAGGTAGTAGGCGTCGTAGTAACCGGCGGACAGCGCGTAGGCACCGACCATGATCCGGCGCTGCACTTCCGGGCCGAAGCCTTCGCCACGGGAGCGCTTGTACAGGTCGATCAGGTTGACCGGGTTTTCGCAGCGGTAGCCGAAACGCACGCCGTCGAAACGCGACAGGTTGGACGAGGCTTCCGCCGGGGCGATCACGTAGTACGCCGGGATCGCGTGCTGCATGTTCGGCAGGCTGATTTCCTTGACCACGGCACCGAGCTTTTCCAGCTCCTTGACGCTGTTGTGGATCAGCTCGGCGATGCGCGGGTCGAGACCGGCGCTGAAATACTCTTTAGGCACGCCGATGCGCAGGCCTTGCAGCGAACCGTTGAGGCTGGCGCTGTAGTCCGGCACGGGCTCGTCGATGCTGGTGGAGTCGTTCGGATCGAAGCCGGCCATACCTTGCAACAATATTGCGCAGTCTTCGGCCGTGCGCGCCAACGGACCGCCCTGATCGAGGCTGGAGGCGTAAGCGATCATGCCCCAGCGCGAAACACGACCGTACGTCGGTTTCAGGCCCGTCAGGTTGGTCAGCGCAGCGGGCTGACGAATGGAGCCACCGGTGTCGGTACCGGTAGCGGCTGGCAACAGACGAGCGGCCACCGCGGCGGCCGAGCCACCGGACGAACCGCCCGGCACGTGTTCCAGGTTCCACGGGTTTTTCACCGCGCCGTAGTAGCTCGACTCGTTGGCCGAACCCATGGCGAATTCGTCCATGTTGGTCTTGCCCAGGGTCACGGCCCCGGCAGCGGCCAGCTTGGCGACAACGGTGGCGTCGTACGGCGCCTTGAAGTTGTCGAGCATCTTCGAGCCGCAGCTGGTGCGGATGCCCTGGGTGCAGAACAGGTCCTTGTGGGCGATCGGCGCGCCGAGCAAGGCGCCGCTCTCACCGTTGGCCCGGCGTGCGTCAGCGGCTTTCGCCTGCGTGAGCGCCAGGTCTTCGGTGAGGCTGATGAAACTGTTGAGCTGCGGGTCGAGCTGGGCGATGCGCGCCAGCAGGACTTTGGTCAGCTCTTCGGAGGAAAACTTTTTATCGGCGAGTCCGCGGGCGATCTCGGCCAGAGTCAATTGATGCATTGCAGGCTCTTTCCCTTTAGTCGATGACTTTCGGAACCAGGTACAGGCCGTTTTCGACCGCTGGTGCGATGGACTGGTAGGCCTCGCGGTGATTGGTCTCGGTCACGACGTCCGCACGCAGGCGCTGGCTGGCTTCCAGAGGGTGGGCCAGCGGTTCGATACCGTCGGTATCGACTGCCTGCATTTCGTCGACCAGCCCGAGAATGCTGTTGAGGGCCGAAGTGATGTGTGGAAGATCGGCATCATTGAGGCCCAGACAGGCCAGATGAGCGATTTTTTCCACGTCGGAGCGTTCAAGCGCCATTGGGATTCTCCAGTGGAAAACAAAACGGACGGCGTCCGTGTGTTAGATTGTCGGAACACTACCGCACTTCTACGGTCATATGGCCGCGATTGTGGGGTTTGGTGCACATAAAAGCGGTCAATTTAACATATTGGCGCCTTGCCCAAAATCCCTGTCGTTGTTAGAGTTTGCCGCACTTTTTTACCCACGCGTTGCCTAGGGTCCCTTTCCCATGTTCAAGAAACTGCGTGGCATGTTTTCCAGCGATCTTTCCATTGACCTGGGCACTGCCAACACCCTTATTTACGTGCGTGAGCGCGGTATCGTCCTGAATGAGCCATCGGTTGTGGCCATTCGGACGCACGGTAACCAGAAAAGTGTCGTTGCTGTCGGCACCGAAGCGAAGCGCATGTTGGGCCGTACGCCGGGCAACATTGCTGCCATTCGTCCGATGAAAGACGGCGTGATCGCCGACTTCAGCGTCTGCGAAAAGATGCTGCAGTACTTTATCAACAAGGTTCATGAAAACAGCTTCCTGCAGCCAAGCCCTCGTGTGTTGATCTGCGTTCCGTGCAAATCCACCCAGGTTGAGCGTCGTGCCATCCGTGAATCGGCACTCGGTGCCGGTGCCCGTGAAGTATTCCTGATCGAAGAGCCGATGGCTGCCGCGATCGGTGCCGGCCTGCCGGTTGAAGAAGCCCGCGGTTCGATGGTCGTGGATATCGGTGGTGGTACCACCGAAATCGCGCTGATCTCCCTGAACGGTGTGGTCTATGCCGAATCCGTACGGGTTGGCGGCGACCGCTTCGACGAAGCGATCATCACCTACGTGCGCCGCAACTACGGCAGCCTGATCGGTGAATCGACGGCCGAGCGCATCAAGCAGGAAATCGGTACCGCCTACCCGGGCGGCGAAGTTCGCGAAGTCGACGTTCGTGGCCGCAACCTGGCCGAAGGCGTTCCACGGGCATTCACCCTGAACTCCAACGAAGTGCTCGAAGCGCTGCAAGAGTCGCTGGCGACCATCGTCCAGGCCGTGAAAAGCGCCCTGGAGCAATCGCCGCCGGAACTGGCTTCCGACATCGCCGAGCGTGGCCTGGTGCTGACCGGTGGTGGCGCCTTGCTGCGTGACCTCGACAAGTTGCTGGCCCAGGAAACCGGCCTGCCGGTGATCGTCGCCGAAGACCCGTTGACCTGCGTTGCTCGCGGCGGTGGCCGTGCATTGGAAATGATGGATAAACACACCATGGACCTGCTCTCCAGCGAATAAATGCCGGATCGCCTCTATGCTGTTGAGCGCGCAGGCGGCACTTTGCAGTGCTGCCTGTTCGCGTTTATCTTCTGTCGTCTGCATCCAGGCCGGTTTGATGCCGTATGAATAAAGAGAACATTTGCCTGGGAGGAGCGGCTTATTAAACCGCTTTTCACCAAGGGTCCCTCACTGGGCGTGCGCTTGTTGGTGCTGGTCGTGCTGTCGGTCGCGCTGATGGTGGTCGATGCCCGCTTCACACTGTTCAAGCCAGTGCGTAGCCAGATGTCGCTGGTGCTGATGCAGTCTTACTGGATCACCGACCTGCCGCAGCGGCTATGGCAGGGTGTGGCCAGCCAGTTTGGCAGCCGCACCGAGCTCGTCGCCGAAAACGAAAAACTCAAGAGCGAAAACCTGCTGTTGCAGGGGCGCATGCAAAAGCTTGCCTCCCTCACCGAGCAGAACGTTCGGCTGCGCGAGTTGCTCAATTCTTCGGCGCTGGTCAACGAAAAGGTCGAAGTGGCCGAACTGATCGGCATGGACCCCAACCCGTTCACCCATCGCATCATCATCAACAAGGGTGAGCGCGACGGTGTGGTGCTCGGTCAGCCGGTACTCGATGCCCGTGGCCTGATGGGCCAGGTGGTCGAGTTGATGCCCTACACGTCCCGGGTCCTGCTGCTGACCGATTCCACCCACAGTATTCCGGTGCAGGTCAACCGCAACGGCCTGCGCGCCATTGCCAGCGGCACTGGCAACCCGGAGCGCCTGGAACTGCGTCATGTGGCCGATACCGCCGATATCAAGGAAGGCGACCTGCTGGTCAGCTCCGGCCTCGGCCAGCGTTTCCCGGCCGGTTACCCGGTGGCGACGGTCAAGGAAGTGATCCACGATTCCGGCCAGCCGTTCGCCATCGTTCGCGCCGTACCGACTGCCGCCTTGAACCGCAGCCGTTACCTGCTGCTGGTGTTCAGCGACACCCGCACCGCCGAAGAGCGCGCCAACGACGCTGCCCAGGCCCAGGAAAGCCTGGATGCGCAGGGTGGTGGGCCGATCATTCCGGCGACTGTGCCGAGGCCGGCGATTGTTCCGGCGGCTGTTGCCGCTCCCGCTGCTCCAGCCGCCCCGACTGCTGCCACCACCCCGGCCAAGCCTGCCGCCGCGACTGCACCCGCCAAGCCACCGGCGGCGCAACCCGCCGCCGCCAAGCCTGCGGCCAAACCGCCTGTCTCCGCGCCGGCTACCACCAGGGGACGAGAATAATGGTTGGTGTTACTGCTTCCCGAAACGGCTGGATCGTCTGGCTGACATTCGCCATCGGCATGTTGCTCAGCGTATCGCCGCTGCCGCAATTCATGGAGATCCTGCGCCCCCTGTGGCTGGCCTTGCTGCTGGCGTTCTGGGCGCTGGCGCTGCCGCAGAAAGTCGGGATGGTCACCGCGTGGTGCCTGGGCCTGGCGGAGGATGTGCTGTACGGCACGCTGCTGGGCCAGAATGCGTTGATCCTGACGCTCATCACCTACCTGGTGCTGGCGCTGCAACAACGCCTGCGCATGTTCCCGATGTGGCAACAGAGCCTGGTGATCCTGGTGATCTTCGGCCTGGCCCAGCTGGTACAACTCTGGCTCAGCGCCCTGACCGGCAACCGTCAACCGACCCTGGCGCTGGTATTGCCGGCACTGGTCAGCGCGTTGCTCTGGCCCTGGATCAGCTTCGGTTTGCGCGGATTGCGTCGACGCTACAAAATCAATTAATTCGCCTCGGCATTCAGACAGGGAGAGGTCTTGATGAAACAGCTGTACCTCGCCTCTGGCTCACCGCGTCGGCGTGAGCTGCTCACGCAGATCGGCGTGCCATTCACCGCCGTCAGTGCGGACATCGATGAAACCCCTTTGACCCATGAAAGCCCGTCGGCCTATGTCGAGCGCCTGGCGCGCGGCAAGGCCGAGGCCGGACGCGGCGCGATCTCGCCTGCAGCCTCGTGCTGCGTGCTCGGTGCCGACACCGCCGTGGTGCTCGACGGAAAAATTCTTGGCAAACCAGTTGATGAAGCCGACGCGTGCGCCATGCTGAAGATGTTGTCCGGGCGCGAGCATCAGGTCCTGACCGCGATTGCGCTGCTCGACGGCGAGCGCTGTGAGTCTCGGGTGGTCATCAGCCAGGTCCGCTTTCGGGCTATCAGCCCTGATGAAGCAACCGCCTACTGGGCCAGTGGCGAACCCCGGGACAAGGCCGGTGGATACGGCATTCAAGGACTGGGCGCGGTGTTTGTCGCCGGGCTCACTGGAAGTTACTCGGCGGTGGTTGGACTGCCGTTGTGCGAAACCGCGGAACTGCTCGGCCATTTCGGCATACCCTGTTGGCAACCCCATAACGCGCGCTAAGCGTTGTATCCGGCCATTATCGTGAACATGCCTGAACGAGACCCTGCCATGAGTGAAGAGATCCTGATCAACATCACGCCGATGGAATCGCGCGTGGCGGTGGTCGAAAACGGTGTCCTGCAAGAAGTTCATGTCGAGCGCACGCAAAAGCGCGGGATCGTCGGCAACATCTACAAGGGCAAGGTGGTGCGGGTATTGCCGGGCATGCAGGCGGCGTTCGTCGATATCGGCCTGGACCGCGCCGCGTTCATTCATGCGTCGGAAATCTCCCTGCGTGAAGGGCCGGCGGTCGAGAGCATCAGTGCGCTGGTGCACGAAGGCCAGAGCCTGGTGGTGCAAGTCACCAAGGACCCGATCGGCTCCAAGGGCGCGCGCCTGACGACGCAGCTGTCGATCCCTTCGCGTTACCTGGTGTACATGCCGCGCACCGCCCACGTCGGTATTTCGCTGAAGATCGAAGACGAAGCCGAACGTGATCGCCTCAAGCAAGTGGTGACCGATTGCGTGGCCAAGGAAGGCATCAAGGAAGCCGGCGGTTTCATCCTGCGCACGGCGGCCGAGGGCGCCGGCGCCGAAGAGATCCTCATGGACATCCGCTATCTGCGCCGGTTGTGGGACCAGATCAGCGAGCAGATCAAGACTATCAGTGCCCCCAGCGTTATTTACGAAGACCTTGGCCTGGCACTGCGCACGCTGCGGGACCTGGTGAGCCCTAAGATCGAGAAAATTCGCATCGATTCCCGGGAAACCTTCCAGAAAACCACGCAGTTCGTCGCCGAACTGATGCCGGAGATCGCCGATCGCCTGGAACATTACCCGGGCGAGCGACCGATTTTCGACCTGTACGGCGTCGAAGACGAAATCCAGAAGGCCCTTGAGCGCAAAGTCCCGCTGAAGTCCGGCGGATACCTGGTGGTCGACCCGGCGGAAGCCATGAGCACCATCGACGTCAACACCGGGGCGTTCGTCGGGCATCGCAACCTTGAAGAAACCATCTTCAAGACCAACCTCGAAGCGGCGACCGCCATTGCACGCCAGCTGAGGCTGCGTAACCTGGGTGGCATCATCATCATCGACTTCATCGACATGGAAGACGAAGAGCACCAGCGCCAGGTGCTGCGCACGCTGGAGAAGCAACTGGAGCGTGACCACGCCAAGACCAACATCATCGGCATCACCGAGTTGGGCCTGGTGCAGATGACCCGCAAGCGCACCCGCGAAAGCCTCGAGCAGGTCCTGTGCGAGCCGTGCACGAGTTGCCAGGGGCGCGGCAAGCTGAAAACGCCGGAAACCATTTGCTATGAAATCTTCCGCGAAATCCTCCGTGAGGCTCGCGCCTATCAGGCGGAAGGCTATCGTGTATTAGCGAACCAGAGAGTCGTCGACCGCCTGCTCGATGAAGAGTCGGGCAACGTCGCCGAACTTGAAGTGTTCATCGGGCGCACCATCAGGTTCCAGGTCGAAACCATGTATTCCCAGGAACAATACGACGTCGTGCTGCTCTGAACTGCTGCGTCTTGAATTTTCCTGAACGGCTGGCCTCAGCTTTCTGCAAGACTTTTGCCATGGGAGCCAACTGACATGGAGCGTCTGACACGCATATTGGCCGCACTGACCCGCTGGGGTCTGGGCCTGTGCGCGTTGGTTTTGGTGTTGATGGCGTTGTACGTCAGCCTTGGCCGGGAACTGGCGCCGTTGGTAGCCGAGTACCGTGCCGAAGTCGAAACCAAGGCCAGCGAAGCCTTGGGCATGCCCCTGCAAATCGGTGAGTTGAAAGGCAGTTGGAGCGGCTTCGCGCCTGTTTTGTCCGCTCACGACGTGACGGTGGGCGAGGGTGCCAACGCCTTGCACCTGGAGCAGGTGCGGGCGATCCCGGACCTGTGGGCCAGTCTGCTGGCTCGCGATGTGCGCATCGCCAACCTGGAACTCAATGGCCTGAAGATCAGCCTCAAGCAAGGCGATGATGGCAAGTGGGCGCTGGAAGGTTTGCCGGTAAAGGAAGATCAGCCCCTCGACCCGGAGCAGTTGCTCAATCGCATGCAGATGATCCAGCAGCTGTCGGTGCTCGACAGCCAGGTCACTTTGCAGCCGTGGAGGGAATCGCCGCTGACCCTGACGTACGTCGGCTTGAGTCTCAAAACCGGCGCCTACCGCCAGCGCCTCGATGCCCGCCTGACCCTGCCCGATGGCCAGCCAATGGCCATGAGTTTGCGCAGCCGCATTCGCGCCAGTGAGTGGAAGGACGGCGAGGTGGAAGCCTATGCGAGCCTGCCGCAAAGCGACTGGGCGAAATGGTTGCCCGAAACCCTGACCCAGAATTGGAATTTCTCCGAGATCAAGGCCGGTGGCGAGCTGTGGGTTACCTGGGGTAAGGGCGCCCTGCAAAGTGCCGCCATCCGTTTGAATGCCCCGCAACTCAAGGGTGCCTATGCCGAGCGCAAGCCGATCCAGATCAACAACCTGGCGCTTAACGGTTATTTCCAGCGCAGCGCCGAGGGCATGCTGGTCACGGTAGATTCCCTGGCCATGAACCTTGCAGAAACGCGTTGGGAGTCGCGCCTGCAATTGAAGCAGACCACGGCCGCGGACAGCACCCAGAATCTCTGGCACCTGCAAGCCGACCGTCTCGACCTGACGCCGCTCACACCGCTGCTCAATGCCCTGGCGCCCTTGCCGGAAGGTGTTGCCAAGGTGGTCGAACGGCTCAAGGTCACCGGTGGACTGCGCAATGTGCTGATCGACGTGAAACCCAATGCCACCGACGACAGTCGGTTCAGCTTCGCGGCCAACCTTGATCGGGTCGGCTTTGACGCGTATCACGGCGCGCCGGCGGCGCGTAATGTCTCGGGCAGCATCAGCGGGGACCTTGGCCATGGCGAGTTGCGCATGGACAGCAAGGATTTCATGCTGCACCTGGACCCGATTTTCGCCAAGCCATGGCAATACATCCAGGCCAACGCCACCTTGACCTGGAAGCTCGACAAGGAAAGTTTCACCCTGATCGCGCCGTACCTGAAGGTGTTGGGCGAAGAGGGCAAGATTGCCGGCGATTTCCTGATCCGCCTGTTCTTCGATGACACGAAGGAAGACTACATGGACCTGCGGGTCGGCATGGTGGAGGGCGACGGTCGCTACACCGCGAAATACCTGCCGACCGTTCTCAGCCCGGCGCTGGACGAATGGCTGCGTACGGCGATTCTCAAAGGTGCGGTGGACGAGGGTTTCTTCCAGTACCAGGGCTCGTTGAACCATGGCGCGGCGGAAACGGCCCGCAGCATCAGCCTGTTTTTCAAGGTCCACGATGCCGAACTGGCGTTTCAGCCTGGCTGGCCGCATGTCAGCAAGGTCACCGGTGATGTGTTCGTAGAAGACAGCGGCGTGCGGGTTCTGGCCAGCCAGGGGCAGTTGCTCGACACCAAGGTCCGCGACATCTACGTCAATATTCCCCACGTGCCTGACGGGCAGAACAGTCATCTGTTTCTCGATGGCGCGTTCGCTGGCGGCCTGGGCGATGGCTTGAAAATTCTCAAGGAAGCGCCGATTGGCACGGCCGAAACGTTCGCTGGCTGGGAAGGCGAAGGCGACCTGCAAGGCAAGCTCAAGCTGGATATTCCGCTGGCCAAAGGCGAGCAGCCGAAGATCCTGGTCGACTTCAAGACGGCCAAGGCCCGCCTGAAACTGCCCGAGCCGCCCCTTGAGCTGACTCAGCTCAAAGGTGATTTCCGCTTTGACAGCAGCAAAGGCTTGAGTGGGCAGAACATCAGCGCGCGCGCCTTCGACAAGCCGGTGACTGCGCAAATTTTCGCCGAGGGTCGCGAGGGCAAGCTCAACACCCGGGTCACCGCTTCCGGGCAGGTCGAAGTGAAGAAACTCACGGACTGGCTGAGCGTGACCCAGCCGTTGCCGGTGAGCGGCGTGATCCCCTATCAATTGCAACTGACCCTCAATGGCGCCGATAGCCAGTTGCTGGTCAATTCCAATCTCAGGGGTGTGGCCGTCGATCTGCCGGCGCCCTTTGGCCTGGCGCCGGATGCCGGGCGCGACACCTCATTCCGCATGACCCTGCAAGGCGAGGAGCGGCGCTACTGGGTGAACTACGGTGAACTGGCGAACTTCACGTTTGCTGCACCGGCCAGCAACTTTGCCAACGGCCGTGGCGAGTTGTTCCTCGGCAATGGCAATGCCGTGTTGCCCGACACAAAGGGCCTGCGCATTCGTGGCACGCTGTCGGAGCTGGATATCGGCCCGTGGCAGGACCTGATGAACAAGTATGCCGGGCAAGACCCAGGCGGTAATGCCAAGCAGTTGCTCAGTGGATTGGACGTCAAGGTCGGCAAGCTCCGCGCTTTCGGCACAACGTTGGACCAGGCAGCGGTGCAGCTGACACGCAAACCGTCCGCCTGGGCCTTGCAGCTCGACAGCCAGCAGGTCAAGGGCAACGCCAGCCTCCCCGATGCCAAGGCCGCGCCGATGGTGATCAACCTGCAGACCGTGCGGCTGCCGGCACCTGACCCGACGGTGCTGGCCGATGAAAACTCGCCGGACCCCCTGGCCTCGGTAGACCCGAAAAAGATCCCGGCGCTGGATATCACCATCAACCAGCTGTACCAGGGTAACGACCTGGTCGGTGCCTGGTCGCTGAAAGTGCGTCCGACGGCCAAGGGTATAGCGCTCAACTCGCTGGACATGGGCCTCAAGGGCATCCTCCTGCAAGGCAGCGGCGGCTGGGAAGGTGCGCCGGGCGCCAGCACCAGCTGGTACAAGGGGCGGATCAGCGGCAAGAATCTTGCGGATGTGCTCAAGGGCTGGGGCTTTGCGCCGAGCGTCACCAGCCAGGAATTCCACATGGATGTCGACGGCCGCTGGCCCGGCTCGCCGGCATGGCTGGCCACCAAG
The DNA here is from genome assembly GCF_035064975.1 of Pseudomonas sp. YuFO20. Lineage (NCBI taxonomy): Bacteria > Pseudomonadati > Pseudomonadota > Gammaproteobacteria > Pseudomonadales > Pseudomonadaceae > Pseudomonas > Pseudomonas sp. YuFO20. The sequence goes on along the minus strand of NZ_JAXDEO010000003.1, from coordinate 162,721 downwards.
CGCTTCTCCGGCACCCTCGATGCATCGCTCAATGAAGGCCAGTTTGTCGAGGTTGAAGGCAGTGCCCAGGCGTTGCGGGTGTTTGGCCTGCTCAACTTCAACTCGATTGGCCGCCGCTTGCGCCTGGACTTTTCCGACCTGTTCGGCAAAGGCCTGAGCTATGACCGGGTCAAGGGCCTGCTGGTGGCGACCAACGGTGTGTACGTGACCCGCGAACCTATCCGCCTGACGGGCCCGTCGAGCACCATCGAGCTCAACGGTACCCTGAACATGGTGGCCGATCAGATCGATGCCAAATTGATGGTGACCTTGCCGGTGACCAACAACCTGCCCATTGCCGCACTGATCGTCGGCGCGCCGGCCATCGGCGGGGCGCTGTTCCTGATCGACAAGTTGATCGGTGACCGTGTGTCGCGTTTTGCCAGCGTGAAATACACGGTCAAGGGGCCGTGGAAAGAACCGAAAATCACCTTCGACAAGGCTTTTTGAGAAACCACTGCCCTGGCCTATGGAGTAGCATGGCCGTACCCCCCCCCTGCGTTGATACCCGAACAGGAAAAGGCCATGTCTGTAGCGGTAATTCAAATGGTCAGCCAAAGCGAAGTGCCGGCCAATCTGGCCCGGGCGCGCCAATTGCTGGAACAGGCGGCCGCCGGCGGTGCGAAACTGGCCGTGTTGCCGGAAAACTTCGCCGCCATGGGCCGGCGCGACGTCGCCGACATCGGTCGCGCCGAGGCGCTGGGCGAAGGCCCGATCCTGCCGTGGTTGAAACAGACGGCCCGCGACCTCAAGTTATGGATAGTGGCCGGTACCTTGCCGCTGCCGCCGGTGGATCAACCGACGGCCAAGGTGCATGCCTGCTCGTTGTTGGTGAATGATCACGGCGAGACGGTGGCGCGCTACGACAAGCTGCACCTGTTTGACGTGGACGTGGCGGACAATCGCGGCCGTTATCGCGAATCCGATGACTATGCTTATGGCAGTGGCGTGGTGGTTGCGGACACACCGGTGGGGCGAGTCGGCCTGACGGTCTGTTATGACCTGCGCTTCCCGGAGCTGTATAGCGAGTTACGCGCTGCCGGGGCGGAGTTGATTACCGTGCCATCGGCGTTTACCGCGGTGACCGGCGCGGCGCATTGGGAGGTGCTGATTCGTGCGCGAGCCATCGAAACCCAGTGTTATGTGCTCGCGGCCGCCCAGGGTGGAACGCATCCGGGGCCGAGGGAAACCTGGGGGCACGCGGCCATTGTCGACCCCTGGGGGCGGGTACTGGCACAACAGGATCAAGGCGAGGCCGTGCTGCTGGCCGAACGCGATAGCAGCGAACAGGCGTCCATCCGGGCGCGGATGCCGGTGTCCAGTCACCGGCGCTTTTTCTCGCAGGGCGCCCAGCGACCTGCCTCAGAACGATGAATTTAAGGCGTAAAGCATATGAGCGAGTTGTTGTCCTCAGTCAGTGAACACCTCCTGGCACCGGGTGGCGTAACGATCGAAAGCCTGCAAGGTGTGCTCGGCGACCTGGCCGGCCCGGGCATCGATGCCGCCGACCTGTATTTCCAGGGGCAGATTTCCGAGTCCTGGGCGCTGGAAGACGGCATCGTCAAGGAAGGCAGCTTCAACCTCGACCAAGGGGTTGGCGTGCGCGCGCAATCCGGTGAGAAGACCGGTTTTGCCTACAGCAACGCCATCACCCTGGAAGCCCTGGGCGCGGCGGCCCGTGCCGCCCGTTCGATCTCCCGGGCCGGGCAGAATGGCACCGTGCAAGCGTTCACCAGCCAGGACGTGGCGCAGTTGTACGGGCCGGACAATCCTCTGGAAGTGCTGACCCGTGCCGAGAAAGTCGATCTGCTCAAGCGCATCGATGCGGCCACCCGAGCCCTCGATCCGCGCATCCAGCAGGTCACCGTGAGCATGGCCGGTGTCTGGGAGCGGATCCTGGTGGCGTCCACCGACGGCGGCCTGGCGGCGGATGTACGGCCGCTGGTGCGCTTCAACGTCAGCGTGATCGTCGAGCAGAACGGCCGCCGCGAGCGCGGTGGCCACGGCGGTGGCGGGCGTACCGACTACCGTTATTTCCTCGCTGAAGACCGGGCCATGAGCTATGCCCGTGAGGCGCTGCGCCAGGCCTTGGTCAACCTGGAAGCCATCCCGGCGCCGGCCGGTACCTTGCCGGTGGTGCTGGGTTCGGGCTGGTCGGGTGTGTTGCTGCACGAGGCGGTCGGTCACGGCCTGGAAGGTGACTTCAATCGCAAAGGCAGCTCGGCCTACAGCGGGCGCATGGGCGAGATGGTTGCGTCCAAGCTGTGCACCATCGTCGATGACGGTACCCTGGCCGGGCGTCGCGGTTCCTTGAGCGTCGACGACGAAGGGACGCCGACCGAGTGCACCACGCTGATCGAAAACGGCGTACTCAAGGGCTACATGCAGGACAAGCTCAACGCCCGCCTGATGGGCGTGGCCCGCACCGGTAACGGTCGTCGCGAATCCTACGCGCACCTGCCGATGCCGCGCATGACCAACACCTACATGCTGGCCGGCGAAAGCGATCCGGAAGAAATCATCGCCTCGGTGAAACGCGGCATCTACTGCGCCAACCTCGGCGGTGGCCAGGTGGACATCACCAGCGGCAAGTTCGTGTTCTCCACCAGCGAAGCGTACCTGATCGAGGACGGCAAGATCACCGCCCCGGTCAAAGGCGCGACGTTGATCGGCAACGGCCCTGAAGCCATGAGCAAGGTGTCGATGGTCGGTAACGACCTGGCACTGGACAGCGGCGTGGGGACGTGTGGCAAGGATGGGCAATCGGTGCCGGTGGGTGTCGGCCAGCCAACGCTGAAAATTGATGCGATCACCGTGGGTGGCACGGGCGCATAGGGATTGATACATCCCCTGTAGGAGCTGCCGAAGGCTGCGATCTTTTGCTTTTTAGATGATCAAAAGATCGCAGCCTGCGGCAGCTCCTACAGGAGTTGCGATGGCTTAACGCAGACCGCGTTGAGTCTCGTCCAGCTCACGGATGTACTTGAAGATTTTACGGCTGGAAGCAGGAGGCTTGTTTTGCGCAACCTCGTGCTGGGCCTGACGGATCAGGGAACGCAATTGCTGGCGGTCCGCGTCCGGGTAGTCGACGACGAATTTTTCCAGTACGGCATCGTCGCCGGCGATCAGGCGATCGCGCCAACGTTCCAGGTTATGGAAGCGTTCGTTGTACTGGCGGGTGGAGGCATCGAGTTGATCGAGCAAGACCAGAATCGCGTCAGTGTCCTGATCGCGCATCAGCTTGCCGATGAACTGAAGGTGCCGTTTACGCGCGATGTTCGCGGTGTGCTTGGGCGCATCGGCCAGGGCCCGACGCATGGCGTCGGTCAATGGCAGTTTTGCCAGCAAGTCAGGCTTGAGCGTTGTAAGGCGCTCGCCGAGGTCAACCAGAGCATGCAGCTCGCGTTTAACCTGGGATTTGCTTTTTTCTCCCGTATCGAGGGAGTCGTCGTAAGAATCAACCATGGTGGCCGTCCGCAAAGAAACGCCGCCATGATAACCAGTCGGGGGCCGCTTGTCCGGCCCGGTCGCTCGATGACCGTTACCGAAAGCAGAATTTGAGTGGAGAACAGCATGAGTGCAGTTGAGAGCGTCGGCCCACAAGCGTTGCCGGCACTGCAAGAACAGGTCGAGCAGATCATCGCTGAAGCCAAGCGCCAGGGCGCCAGTGCCTGTGAAGTGGCGGTGTCGCTGGAACAAGGCCTGTCGACCACGGTTCGTCAGCGTGAAGTCGAAACCGTCGAATTCAATCGCGACCAGGGTTTTGGCATCACGCTGTACGTCGGTCAGCGCAAGGGCTCGGCCAGCACCTCGGCCAGTGGCCCTGAGGCGATTCGCGAAACCGTTGCCGCTGCCCTGGCGATTGCCAAACACACCTCGGAAGACGAAGCCTCGGGCCTGGCGGATGCCGCGCTGATGGCCAAGGACGTGCAGGACTTCGACCTGTTCCACCAATGGGATATCACTCCGGAACAGGCGATCGAGCAGGCTCTGGCCTGTGAAGCTGCAGCCTTTGCTGCTGACAGCCGGATCAAGAACGCCGATGGTACGACCCTGAGTACCCATCAGGGCTGCCGTGTCTATGGCAATAGCCACGGGTTTGTTGGCGGTTATGCGTCGACCCGGCATAGCTTGAGCTGCGTCATGATCGCCGAGGCCGATGGCCAGATGCAGCGCGATTACTGGTACGACGTGAACCGCCAGGGCAACCTGCTGGCCGATCCGGTGAGCATCGGTCAACGTGCTGCCCAGCGCGCGGCGAGCCGTCTGGGCGCGCGTCCGGTGCCGACCTGCGAAGTGCCGGTGCTGTTTTCCGCGGAGCTGGCCGGTGGTTTGTTCGGCAGTTTCCTGTCGGCGATTTCCGGCGGCAGCCTGTATCGCAAATCGTCGTTCCTCGAAGGTACCCTGGGGCAGAAGCTGTTCCCGGAATGGCTGACCATCGACGAGCGTCCGCACCTGATGCGGGCCATGGGCAGTGCGGCATTTGACGGCGATGGCCTGGCGACCTACGCCAAACCGTTCGTCGAAAAAGGCGAGCTGGTGTCCTACATCCTCGGTACCTATTCCGGCCGCAAGCTTGGCATGCCGAGCACCGCCAACGCGGGCGGCGTGCACAACCTGTTCGTCACCCACGGTGATGAGGACCAGGCTGCGTTGCTGCGTCGCATGGGCCGCGGCCTGCTGGTGACCGAACTGATGGGCCAGGGCCTGAACATGGTGACCGGCGATTACTCCCGTGGCGCGGCGGGTTACTGGGTCGAGAACGGCGAAATCCAGTTCGCGGTCCAGGAAGTAACCATCGCCGGCAACATGCGCGACATGTTCAAGCAGATCGTTGCCGTGGGTAATGACCTGGAGCTGCGCAGTAACATTCGCACCGGTTCGGTGTTGATCGAGCGGATGACGGTGGCGGGCAGCTAAGCCTCGCCGTTACACAAAAAGGCGCGCCACCCCTCAGGTGGCGCGCCTTTTTTTATATGCCTTACACAGATCCCATGTGGGAGCGGGCTTGCTCGCGAAGGCGGCACGCGAGTCAACGAAGATGTTGAATGTGCAGGCCTCTTCGCGAGCAAGCCCGCCCCACAGTGAGTTCTACGTGCGCTATCGAGCTTGTGTTGGTTCTCATTATCATCTAATAATAAATCTCATTACCGAATGAGCCCCGGATCATGAGTTCTGCCTTGCACGAGCAGCCTTACCTCGAAAGCTGGCGCTGGATGAGTCGCCAGATCCGTTGCGCGATGGATCCCGACGAGCCGCGCCTGATCGATCATTACCTGGCCGAAGGCCGGTATCTGGCCTGTTGCACGGCAACCTCGCCCTGGACCATTGCCCAAACCTCCTTCCGTTTGCTGCTCGACACCGCTGCGGATGTCGCGCTGCCATGGCACTGGCGCACTTACTGCCTCGACCAGGCCTGGCGCCCTTTGCGCGAACTCGAACGCCTCGCCTTGTGCAAATGCCGCCTCAAGCGCTGGCAGAGCTACACCTGGCAACTGGCGACCTGCGAGCTGCAACCCTCGATTCCCTTAACTGAACTGGTGCAAGGATTTTCAGATGACCAAGACACGTATTGAGCGCGACAGCATGGGCGAGCTTCAGGTCCCGCATGACGCCCTCTATGGCGCACAGACTCAGCGTGCAGTGGATAACTTCCCGATCAGCGGCAAGCCAATGCCGGTGCAGTTCATTCGCGCGTTGATCCTGGCCAAGGCTGCGGCAGCGCGCGCCAACATCGAGCTCAAGCAGATCAGCGAGTCCCAGGGCATCGCCATCGTCGAGGCTGCGCAAGGCTTGCTGGAAGGCGATTTCATGCAGCACTTCCCGGTGGATGTGTTCCAGACCGGTTCCGGCACCAGCTCCAACATGAACGCCAACGAAGTGATCGCCACCCTGGCCAGCCGCCTGCTCGGCGAGCCGGTGAACCCCAACGATCACGTCAATTGCGGGCAGAGCAGCAACGACATCATCCCGACCACTATCCACGTCAGTGCCGCGCTGGCCTTGCACGAGCAGTTGTTGCCGGCCCTGAACGGGCTGGTGCAGGTGATCGAGCGCAAGGCGCAAGAGGTGCATCACCACGTCAAGACCGGGCGCACCCACCTGATGGATGCCATGCCGGTGCGCATGAGCCAGGTGCTCAATGGTTGGGCGCAACAGCTCAAGGCCAACATCGGCCATTTGCAAGGCCTGCAGCCAAGCCTGCAATCCCTGGCCCAGGGCGGTACGGCAGTGGGCACCGGGGTCAATGCGCATCCCGAATTCGCGGCGCGCTTCAGCCAACAACTGAGCAAGCTGACCCAGGTGCAATTTACGCCGGGCGTGGATCTGTTTGCCTTGATCGGCTCCCAGGACACCGCCGTTGCCGTTTCCGGCCAGCTCAAGGCGACCGCGGTGTCGCTGATGAAAATCGCCAACGACCTGCGCTGGATGAACTCCGGTCCTCTGGCTGGCCTGGGTGAGATAGAGCTCGAAGCCTTGCAGCCGGGGTCTTCGATCATGCCCGGCAAGGTCAACCCGGTGATCCCGGAGGCCACCGCCATGGTCGCCGCCCAGGTAATCGGCAACGACACGGTGATCACCATCGCCGGTCAGTCGGGCAATTTCGAGCTCAACGTGATGCTGCCCATCGTCGCCCAGAACCTGCTGGGCAGCATCGAATTGCTGGCCAACTCCAGCCGTCTGCTCGGAGAAAAGGCCATCGCCAGCTTCAAGGTCAACGAAGACCGGATCAAGCAAGCGCTTTCGCGCAACCCGATCCTGGTGACGGCACTCAACCCGATCATTGGCTACCAGAAAGCCGCTGAAATCGCCAAGAAGGCCTATCAGCAGGGCCGCCCGGTGATCGATGTCGCACTGGAGCACACCGAACTTGCGCGTAGCCAGCTGGAAGCGTTGCTCAACCCGGAAAAACTCACCGCTGGCGGCGTGTAACCACCACCACCGCTTTGGAGGCTCACCATGGAACACTGGAAACGCACCATCGAAAGGGCAAATCGCTGTTTCATGTTGGGCGAGCTGGTCGATGCCCGCGAGGCTTACTTGCAGGCATTGGCCCTGGCCCAGGTGCTGTTCGAGCGCTGGGCAAATGCCGATGAAGCGGTGGCGGCCTGCGTGATCTCCCATCACAACCTGGCGGACCTGCATTTGCGCCTGAACCAGCCGGAGGAGAGCGCCGAGTACCTGTGCGCCATCCACCAGCGCCTGCTACAGACCGTGCAGGACCCGCGACTGACGCCAGCGCTGCGTGAAGCGGCGCTGCGCCAGAGCAACAAGACCTACGTCGAACTGCTGAATTTCATCAGCGAGCACGGTGAATATCCACGCACCCATCGGTTGCTGCACATCGAGGCTGCATCAAAGTCGCAACGCCCTGCGCCTCACCATCATGGAGTCCACTGAACATGGCTTTTACCCTGCCTGCCTTGCCGTATGCCTACGACGCCCTGGAACCGCACATCGATGCGCAGACCATGGAAATCCACTACACCAAACACCACCAGACCTATATCAACAACCTCAACGCTGCGGTCGAGGGCACCGAGTTCGCCGAGTGGCCAGTGGAAAAGCTGGTGGCCGCCGTGCAGCAACTGCCGGAGAGGCTCCGTGCGGCGGTGATCAACCAGGGCGGCGGCCACGCCAACCATTCATTGTTCTGGGAAGTCATGGCGCCGCACGGCGGCGGCAAGCCTGAAGGCGCGCTGGCCAAGGCGATCGATGAGCAGCTGGGTGGCCTCGACAGTTTCAAGGACGCTTTCACCAAGGCGGCGTTGACCCGTTTCGGCAGTGGCTGGGCGTGGCTGAGCGTAACCCCACAAAAGACCCTGGTCGTGGAAAGCAGCGGCAACCAGGACAGCCCGTTGATGAACGGCAATACGCCGATCCTCGGCCTGGATGTGTGGGAACACGCCTACTACCTGCGGTATCAGAACCGCCGTCCGGAATACATCAGCGCGTTCTACAACGTGATCAATTGGCCGGAAGTTGCGGCGCGCTATCAAGCGGCACTGGCCTGAGTCCTTTATAAAAACAACCCAAGGCTGATTATGGGCACTGAAACGCTGGCGATCGGAAGTGGACGAATGTTTCGTTACGCATTCGGATCGCTGTTACTGCTGGCGGGCATGAGCTTGCTGGTTGCACATGGGCTGGCCTGGCTGGACCTTGAACCGCGGCTGTCGCGGGCGTTGCAGGGCGGTGCGATCTGCGCCCTGGGCACGGCGCTCGGGGCTGTGCCGGTGCTGGTGATCCGGCGCATGCCCCAGGCACTCAGCGATTCGCTGCTGGGCTTTGGTGCTGGCGTCATGCTCGCGGCGACAGCGTTTTCGCTGATCATGCCGGGCATTGCCGCGGCAGAAAACCTGGGCATGAGTCCGTGGGCTGCCAGCGGCCTGATGTGTCTTGGCATCCTGCTCGGCGCCTTCGGTCTGTTCCTGGTGGATTGCCAGGTCTCGGGTGCTTCACCGCAAATGCTCGTCGGCACCGTGGAGCATCCGGTCATTGCGCCACGGATCTGGCTGTTCGTGTTTGCCATCATTGCCCATAACATCCCCGAAGGCATGGCGGTCGGCGTGTCGGCCGGTGGCGGCATGCCTGACGCCGACAGCCTGGCGATGGGCATTGCCCTGCAGGATGTGCCGGAGGGGTTGGTGATCGCGCTGGTGCTGGCGGGAGCCGGGATGTCGCGGTTCAAGGCTTTCCTGATCGGTGCTGCGTCAGGGTTGGTGGAGCCAGTGTTCGCGCTGTTGTGCGCATGGCTGGTGAGCCTGGCCGAACTGTTGTTGCCTTTGGGGTTGGCGCTGGCGGCGGGGGCGATGCTGTTGGTGGTCACCCACGAAGTGATTCCCGAGTCGCGCCGCAATGGTCACGACAAATTGGCAAGCCTTGGGCTGCTGATCGGGTTTTGCCTGATGATGGTGATGGATACGGCGTTGGCCTAAAAAGATCGCAGCCTGCGGCATCTCCTACAGGTAAACACGATCCCATGTAGGAGCTGCCGCAGGCTGCGATCTTTTGATCTTGACCTTTATTCGCCTTCGTCGAAGTAGTTGTTGATCAACTTCACCAGCGCATCCAGCGCTTCCTGTTCCTGCTCGCCTTCCGTGCTCAGGTAAATCCTGGTGCCCTTGCCGGCGGCCAGCATCATCATCGCCATGATGCTTTTACCGTCGACGGTGGTCTCTGGCGTGCGTCCTACCCTGATCGTGCAATCCTTGAATTGACCGGCGATTCCAACGAATTTTGCCGAAGCGCGGGCATGCAGGCCCAGCTTGTTGATGATTTCGATTTCCAGAGCAGGCATCGCGGTGTGAATCCTTTAGCTGAGGTCGCGGTGGCGAACCTGGACGTTCTTCAGGGATTGCTGCAGGACCTGGCCAAGACGTTCAGTCAGGTAGACGGAGCGGTGATGGCCGCCGGTGCAGCCAATGGCAATAGTGACATAGGCGCGGTTGCTGGCGGCAAAGCGTGGCAGCCATTTGAGCAGGTACGTAGAAATGTCCTGGAACATCTCCTCGACATCGGGTTGCGCCGCCAGGTAATCGGCCACCGGTTGGTCGAGCCCGGACTGCTCGCGCAGTTCCGGCTTCCAGTAAGGATTGGGCAGGCAGCGCACATCGAATACCAGGTCGGCGTCGACCGGCATGCCACGCTTGAATCCGAACGACTCCACGAGGAATGCCGTACCGGGTTCCGGCTGGTTCAGCAGGCGCAGCTTGATGGTATCGCGCAGTTGATACAGGTTCAGGCTGGTGGTGTTGAGCTTGAGGTCGGCCAGGTCGGCAATCGGCCCGAGCAGGGTGGTCTCGTCGTTGATCGCCTCGGCCAGTGAGCGGTTGGCATTGCTCAGCGGGTGACGGCGGCGGGTTTCCGAGAAACGCTTGAGCAGGGTTTCTTCGTCGGCATCCAGGTACAGGACATCGCACTGGATGTGGCGGCTGCGCACTTCGGCCAGCAGTTCGGGGAAACGCGACAGGTGACTTGGCAGGTTGCGCGCATCGATGGATACGGCAACCAGCGGTTGCGCCAGCTCGGTGTGAATCAGCGCGCGCTCGGCCAGTTCGGGCAGCAAACCGGCAGGCAGGTTGTCGATGCAGTAGTAGCCGTTGTCCTCGAGGACGTCGAGGGCGGTACTTTTACCTGAGCCGGAACGACCGCTGACGATGATCAAGCGCATGATTAGTGACCGTTTTGCTCGTCCAGGACAACCTGATACAAGGCTTCATTGCTCGCGGCACTGCGCAGTTTTTCGCGCACTTCCTTGCGGTCGAGCATGCTGGCGATCTGGCGCAAAAGCTCCAGGTGCGCATCGGTAGCGGCTTCCGGGACCAGTAGCACGAACAGCAGGTCAACCGGAGCGCCGTCGATGGCGTCGAAATCGATGGGGGCGTCGAGGTGCATCAAGGCGCTGATGGGCGATGTGCAGCCCTTCAGGCGACAGTGGGGAATGGCGATGCCGTTGCCAAAACCGGTCGAACCGAGTTTTTCACGGGCGATCAAAGCCTCGAAGACATCTTGCATCTCCAGATCCGGCACTTCCCGGGCGATCAGGTTGGCAATTTGCTCGAGGGCTTTCTTTTTACTGCCGCCCGGCACGTTCACCAGGGAACGGCCGGGGGTCAGGATGCTTTCAAGTCGGATCATGGGTTGGGAGTGTTAACGACCCGTAGCGCCCTGGAGGAGGCTCTGGGTCTTTTCCTTATGCTTTTTGAGTTGTTTATCCAGCTTGTCGGTCAGTAAGTCGATAGCTGCGTACATATCAGTATGTTCCGCGTTTGCGACGACCTCATTGCCGGGAATATGCAGCGTGGCTTCGATTTTTTGCTTCAGCTTTTCGACGCACATCGTGACTTGCACGTTGGTGATCTTGTCGAAATGTCGCTCCAATCGTTCGAGTTTTTCGCCGATGTAGGTGCGAAGAGGTTCGGTCACTTCCAGTTGGTGTCCACTGATGTTGACTTGCATACAGCTTCTCCTTCGTTGCCAGTGCATAAAGCGGCAGATCCAGATGATCTGCCACTGGAACGCTGTGGCGTGGCCCTACATCAACCGCTTGCGTTCGCTCGAAGGCGCGATCCCGAGGGATTCGCGGTACTTGGCGACGGTGCGGCGAGCCACCTGAATGCCTTGTGCCTCCAGTAAACCAGCGATCTTGCTGTCACTCAACGGCTTTTTCTGATTTTCCGCCGCCACCAGTTTTTTGATGATCGCGCGAATCGCCGTGGACGAGCATTCTCCGCCCTCGGAGGTGCTGACGTGGCTGGAGAAAAAGTATTTCAGTTCATAGATGCCCCGAGGGGTATGCATGAATTTCTGCGTGGTCACCCGCGAAATCGTCGACTCGTGCATGCCGACCGCTTCGGCGATGTCATGCAGCACCAGCGGTTTCATGGCCTCGTCGCCGTACTCCAGGAAGCCGCGCTGATGTTCGACAATCTGCGTGGCCACTTTCATCAGGGTTTCGTTGCGGCTCTGCAGGCTCTTGATGAACCAGCGGGCTTCCTGCAGCTGATTGCGCATGAAGGTGTTGTCGGCGCTGGTGTCGGCACGGCGCACGAAGCCTGCGTACTGGGCGTTGACCCGCAGGCGCGGCACCGACTCCTGGTTCAACTCCACCAACCAGCGTTCGTTGTCCTTGCGCACGATCACGTCGGGTACCACGTATTCGGCTTCGGTCGACTCGATTTGCGAGCCAGGGCGCGGGTTGAGGCTCTGCACCAGTTCGATCACCTGGCGCAGTTCATCTTCCTTGAGTTTCATGCGGCGCATCAGCTGGCTGTAGTCGCGGCTGCCGAGCAAGTCGATGTAGTCGGTGACCAGGCGCTTGGCCTCGGCCAGCCAAGGCGTCTTGGCGGGTAGCTGGCGCAATTGCAGCAGCAGGCATTCGCCCAGGTTGCGGGCAGCGATGCCGGCGGGTTCGAATTGCTGGATGCGGTGCAGGACGGCTTCGATTTCGTCCAGTTCGATGTCCAGTTCCGGATCGAAGGCTTCGAGGATCTCCTCCAGCGTCTCGTCCAGATAACCCTGGTTGTTGATGCAGTCGATCAGGGTCACGGCGATCAGGCGATCGGTGTCGGACATCGGTGCCAGGTTCAATTGCCACAGCAGGTGGCTTTGCAGGCTCTCGCCCGCCGATGTGCGGGTGGTGAAATCCCACTCGTCGTCATCGTTGCTCGGCAGGCTGCTGGCACTGGTCTGGTACACGTCTTCCCAGGCGGTGTCGACCGGCAGTTCGTTAGGAATGCGCTCGTTCCAGTCGCCTTCCTCGAGGTTATCGACCGTCGGGGCGGTTTCCTGGTAAGAGGGTTCCTGGATGTCGGTACTGGGCTTGTGTTCGGCGTTGTCGGCCAGCGGGTCGGAATTGTCGAAGTCGTCGCCTTCTTCCTGGCGCTCGAGCATCGGGTTGGACTCCAGGGCCTCCTGGATTTCCTGTTGCAGGTCCAGGGTCGACAATTGGAGCAGGCGGATGGCCTGTTGCAGCTGCGGTGTCATCGTCAGCTGCTGGCCCATTCTCAAGACTAGCGATGGTTTCATGGCAGGGGCTTAACACCTTATTCGCCGGCGCACATGCGCCATCCACTACAGGGCGCCGGAGCGCCAAACATAAGCAAATTATATGCCCGAAACCGCGGCGTTTGCCTAGAGCGCTGTAACAATAAAAAAAGGTTGATTTTTTATTGCGCCGAGCGCTCGGTCGACCCGCCGGACACCTCGACGCTTACAGACGGAATTCGTGCCCCAGGTACACTTCCTTGACCAGGTCATTGGCCAGGATGGTTTCAGCGTCACCTTCGGCGATCAGTTGGCCATCGTTGACGATGTAGGCGGTTTCGCAGATATCCAGGGTTTCACGGACGTTGTGGTCGGTGATCAGCACGCCGATGCCCTTGGCCTTGAGGTGATGGATGATCTGCTTGATGTCGCCCACCGAAATCGGGTCGACGCCGGCGAACGGTTCGTCGAGCAGGATGAATTTCGGGTTGGTGGCCAGTGCCCGGGCGATTTCCACGCGGCGGCGCTCGCCGCCGGACAGGCTCATGCCGAGGTTGTCGCGGATGTGGCTGATGTGGAATTCCTGCAGCAGGCTTTCCAGTTCCTTGCGGCGGCCGGCCTTGTCGAGTTCCTTGCGGGTCTCGAGGATGGCCATGATGTTGTCGGCCACCGACAGTTTGCGGAAGATCGACGCTTCCTGTGGCAGATAGCCGATGCCCGCCTTGGCGCGACCGTGCATCGGCTGGTGGCTGACGTCGAGGTCATCGATCAGCACGCGGCCCTGATCGGCCTGTACCAGGCCGACGATCATGTAGAAGCAGGTGGTCTTGCCGGCGCCGTTGGGGCCGAGCAGGCCGACGATCTGGCCGCTGTCGATGGACAGGCTGACGTCACGCACGACCTGGCGGCTCTTGTAGCTCTTGGCCAGGTGCTGGGCTTTCAGAGTTGCCATTACGGGGCCTTTTGCTCGTCGGTTTTCTTTTTCGGCTGGATCACCATGTCGATGCGCGGACGCGACTCGGTCACCTTGCTGCCTGTGGCGCGACCGGCGCTGGCCAGTTTCTTCTCGGTGTCATAGACGATTTTCTCGCCCTGGGTGACGTTGTTGTCCTTGTCGATGACTTTGGCCTTGTCGATCAGCACGACGCGGTTTTGCGGAGCGAGGTACTGGATGGTCACGCCCCAGCCCTGCACCGGCTTGGAGTCGCCAGCCGTCTGCATTTGCTCGAAGTAGGCCAGGTTGCCCACCGAGGTCACCACGTCGATGTCGCCGTTCGGCGCGCGGGTCATGGTCACCTTGTTGCCGGTGACCTTCATCGAGCCCTGGGTGATGATGACGTCGCCGCTGTACGTGGCGATGCCTTGCTTGTCGTCCAGCTGGGCATCGTCGGCCTGAATGCGAATAGGCTGCTGTTGATCGTCCGGCAGAGCCCAGGCGCTCACGCTTCCCAGTGCAGCGCCCAGACTGAGCAAAATAGGGAGGGTTTTAACGAGCCTCATACTGTCCTCTTACGTTCGATAGCAGGTGTATCCTGCTTTCTTTCAAATACGCCTTCATTCCCTTGCCAGTCGATACACCGCCAGCGCCGTCGATTCTAACGTCTCGCTCGGTCTGCGCATATTGCTGCTGCGGGAACACGGTCATGCGAGTGGTGGTGATCAGCGTCCTGCGATTTTTCTCGTCAAAACGTGTAATGCGTACCGAATCGATCAACTCGACCTCAGTGCCGTCGGGGTTGACCTCGCCTTTTTCGCTCTGCACGTGCCACGGAAACTCGGTGCCGCGGAACATGTTCAGGTCGGGGTTTGTCAGCAGCGTCACCTCGGTGGCCTTGAGGTGCTCGACCTTGTCCGACGTCATCTCGTACTGCAGCCTGCCGTCCGGCAGGAACTGTACGCTGTGGGCGTTGGTGGCGTAATAGTCGATCGCACTCTCATCGACTTGCACGACCGGCTTGTCGAGGAAGCGTTCCGGGCTGATGTTCCAGTAGCCGACCGCAGCGAAAATCGCCGTGATGCTACCGAACACCAGTATGTTGCGAAACTTTTTACTTAGCATTATCTGGCTCACAGGTACGCGGCGTTAGCCTCATCGAGACGGCCTTGGGCGCGCAGGATCAATTCGCAGAATTCACGGGCGGCACCTTCGCCACCTCGGGCCTGGGTGATGCCGTGAGCGTGCTCGCGCACGAAGCTGGCGGCATTGGCCACGGCCATGCCCAGGCCGACGCGGCGGATCACTGGCAGGTCCGGCAAATCGTCACCGAGGTAGGCGACCTGCTCATAGCTTAGGCCGAGTTGGCCAAGAAGCTCGTCGAGCACCACCAGTTTGTCCTCGCGGCCCTGATACAGGTGGGGGATGCCGAGGTTCTTCGCCCGTCGCTCGACCACCGGGGTCTTTCGCCCGCTGATGATGGCGGTTTGCACGCCGGCCGCCATCAGCATCTTGATGCCCTGGCCGTCGAGCGTGTTGAAGGTCTTGAATTCGCTGCCGTCTTCGAGGAAGTACAGGCGCCCGTCGGTCAGGACGCCGTCGACATCGAACACCGCCAGCTTGATCTGTTTGCCGCGTTGCAGCAGGTCAGCGCTCATTACATTACTCCCGCACGCAGCAAGTCGTGCATGTTCAAGGCGCCGACCGGGCGATCTTCGCTGTCGACCACGACCAGCGCGTTGATTTTGTGATCTTCCATTATTTTCAGGGCCTCGGCGGCGAGCATTTCGGCACGGGCGGTCTTGCCGTGGGCTGTCATGACCTGATCGATGGTGGCGCTGTGGATGTCGATACTGCGGTCCAGCGTGCGTCGCAAATCGCCGTCGGTGAAGATCCCGGCCAGCTTGCCATCGGCCTCGAGCACCACGGTCATGCCCAGGCCTTTGCGGGTCATTTCCATCAGCGCATCCTTGAGCAGGGTGCCGCGTTGTACTTGCGGCAGCTCCTGCCCGGCGTGCATGACGTTTTCGACTTTCAGCAGCAGGCGTCGGCCCAATGCACCGCCCGGGTGGGAAAAGGCGAAATCCTCGGCGGTAAAACCTCGGGCTTCCAGCAGTGCAACGGCCAGGGCATCGCCCATGACCAGCGCGGCGGTCGTCGACGAGGTGGGCGCGAGGTTCAGCGGGCAGGCTTCATGCTCGACATGCACATTCAAGTTGACCTCGGCGGCCTTGGCCAGCGGTGAGTCGGGCTTGCCGGTCATGCTGATCAACTGGATGCCCAGGCGCTTGATCAGTGGCAACAGGGTGACGATTTCATTGGTTGAGCCGGAATTCGACAGCGCCAGGATGATGTCGTCGCGGGTGATCATGCCCATGTCGCCATGGCTGGCCTCGGCAGGGTGCACGAAAAAGGCCGTGGTGCCAGTACTGGCCAGGGTCGCGGCGATCTTGTTGCCGATATGCCCCGATTTGCCCATGCCGACCACGACGACACGGCCTTTGCTGGCCAGAATCATTTCGCAGGCGCGCACGAAATCCGCGTCGATACGGGGCAGCAAGCCTTTTACGGCTTCCACTTCGAGGCGGATGGTGCGTTGTGCTGACTTGATCAGGTCGCTGGATTGGCTCATTTCGAAAATGTTTAGCCTGATGAAAAGGCGGCGATTATAGCCGGTATGGTTCAAACCCTCACGCAAGTTCGTTGCCCATTGTCATTCATTGTTACCTAATCCCCTCTGGATTGAGCCTTCCTGGCTGTCATGTTGCTGAACATGGCCCGGCATTGGCCTTGGGCGCGTGCCGCTTGCAGTGATATAGTTCGCCGCCAGTTCGGCCCGCCCAGGAGGTAGTGTGCTTTTGTCAGGAAGCCAGGCGTCCGAGTGTGAGGCTGCATCGCAAGGAGTTTAGATGAGCGCCGATAACGCCTACGCGGTCGAGCTGAAGGGACTGACCTTCAAGCGCGGTACGCGCAGCATTTTCAATAACATTGATATCCGCATCCCGCGCGGCAAGGTCACCGGCATCATGGGGCCTTCCGGATGTGGCAAGACCACGCTGTTGCGCCTGATGGGCGCGCAGTTGCGGCCTGCCAGTGGCGAAGTCTGGGTCAATGGCCAGAACCTGCCGGCGTTGTCGCGCAGTGATCTGTTCGATGCACGCAAGCACATGGGTGTGCTGTTTCAGAGTGGCGCACTGTTTACCGACCTCGATGTCTTCGAGAACGTCGCCTTCCCGTTGCGCGTTCATACCGGGCTGCCCGAAGAAATGATCCGCGACATCGTCCTGCTCAAATTGCAGGCCGTGGGGTTGCGTGGCGCCATCGACCTGATGCCCGACGAGCTGTCCGGCGGCATGAAACGTCGCGTCGCACTGGCGCGGGCGATTGCGCTCGATCCACAGATTCTCATGTATGACGAGCCTTTTGTCGGCCAGGACCCCATTGCCATGGGTGTGCTGGTGCGCCTGATCCGCTTGCTCAACGATGCGCTGGGCATTACCAGTATCGTGGTGTCCCATGACCTGGCCGAAACCGCCAGCATTGCCGACTACATCTATGTGGTGGGCGATGGCCAGGTATTGGGGCAGGGCACGCCCGACGAACTGATGAACTCGGACGAGCCGCGTATCCGTCAATTCATGACAGGCGAGCCCGACGGTCCGGTCGCCTATCACTTTCCAGCGACGGATTACCGCGCAGATCTTCTGGGGAAGCGTTGATGCGCAAGATTTCACTGTTGGAAAGGGTGCGCCGGTTCGGCCACGCGGGCATCGATGTGCTGGCGGTGTTCGGGCGCTCCTCGATTTTCCTGTTTCATGCACTGCTGGGACGCGGCGGTATCGGTGGCGGGTTTGGCCTGCTGGTCAAGCAACTGCATTCGGTGGGGGTAATGTCCCTGGTGATCATCGTGGTCTCCGGGATATTCATCGGCATGGTGCTGGCGCTCCAGGGCTTCAACATCCTGTCCAGCTACGGTTCGGAGCAGGCGGTGGGGCAGATGGTGGCGCTGACGCTGCTGCGTGAACTGGGGCCGGTGGTCACCGCATTGCTGTTCGCCGGGCGTGCCGGTTCGGCACTGACGGCGGAAATCGGCAACATGAAGTCCACCGAACAGCTCTCCAGCCTGGAAATGATCGGGGTGGACCCGCTCAAGTACATCATTGCCCCGCGCCTGTGGGCCGGCTTCATTTCCTTGCCGGTGCTGGCGATGATTTTCAGCGTGGTGGGTATCTGGGGCGGTTCCTGGGTGGCCGTCGACTGGCTGGGTGTCTATGACGGCTCCTACTGGGCGAACATGCAGAACAGCGTGACGTTTGCCGACGATGTGCTCAACGGCATCATCAAAAGCATGGTCTTTGCCTTTGTCGTGACCTGGATCGCCGTATTCCAAGGCTATGACTGTGAGCCCACTTCAGAAGGGATCAGTCGTGCCACTACCAAGACCGTGGTGTATGCCTCTTTGGCTGTGCTCGGCCTGGACTTTATTCTGACCGCCTTGATGTTTGGAGATTTCTGATGCAAAACCGCACCCTGGAAATCGGTGTCGGCCTTTTCTTGCTGGCTGGCATCCTGGCTTTGCTGTTGCTGGCGTTGCGGGTCAGTGGCCTGTCCCCGAGCCCGAACACCGAAACCTATAAACTTTATGCGTATTTCGACAATATCGCCGGATTGACTGTCAGAGCCAAGGTGACCATGGCCGGTGTGACCATCGGCAAGGTCACGGCAATCGATCTGGACCGCGACAGTTTCACTGGTCGGGTGACCATGCAGCTGGAGAAGCGTGTAGATAATCTACCGGCAGACTCCACTGCATCTATCCTGACCGCTGGCCTGTTGGGCGAGAAGTACATCGGTATCAGCGTGGGTGGGGAAGAAGCCCTGCTCAAGGATGGCGGGACCATCCATGACACCCAGTCGTCGCTGGTGCTCGAGGACCTGATCGGTAAATTCCTGCTCAATACCGTTAGCAAAGACGCCAAATGAGGAGCTTTTGAATGATCTCTACCTTGCGACGTGGCCTGTTGGTTTTGCTCGCGGCCTTGCCGTTGGTGGCTAACGCCGTGGCGGCGCCTTCCGCGCACGAACTGGTCCAGGACACCACCAACCGGTTGCTGGCCGACCTGGCCGCCAACAAAGAGAAGTACAAGCAGGATCCGCAGGACTTCTATGCAGCGCTCAACAGCATTGTCGGCCCGGTGGTGGATGCCGAGGGCATTTCCAAGAGCATCATGACGGTCAAGTACTCGCGCAAAGCCACACCTGCGCAAATGAAGACCTTTGAAGAAAACTTCAAGAAAGGTCTGTTCCAGTTCTATGGGAATGCCCTGCTCGAGTACAACAACCAGGGCATCACCGTTGATCCTGCCAAGGACGAGTCGGGCGAACGTACCAGCGTCGGCATGACGGTCAAGGGCAGCAACGGCGCGATCTATCCTGTGTCCTACACGCTGGAGAAGGTCGGCGGCGAGTGGAAGCTGCGTAACGTCATCATCAACGGCATCAACATTGGCAAGCTGTTCCGTGATCAGTTCGCTGATGCGATGCAGCGCAATGGCAACGACCTGGACAAAACCATCAATGGTTGGGCAGGGGAAGTCGCCAAGGCCAAGGAATCCACCGAGAAACAGACCCAATGAGTGAGTCGGCGGTCCGCATGGACGAGGCCGGCGAGCTGCGGCTCAGCGGTGTGCTGGATTATCGAACCGGTCCGGAACTGCGCCGGCAGGGGCAGTCGCTGATTAACTCCAGCAAGGCCGCGGCCGTGGTGGTCGATTGTTCAGCGGTGGAGAAGTCCAGCAGCGTCGGTCTGTCGTTGCTGTTGTGTTTCATGCGTGATGCCCAGGCGGCCGGCAAGGCGCTGAGCATCCGCGGGATGCCAGAAGATATGCGCGAAATAGCCCAGGTCAGTGAGCTGACCGAGCTGTTGGCGCATCCCTAACCCGCATCTATAAGGAAGCCCCCCGTCAGAGTCCTGCTTCCCGGGGTTCGCAGGCGCGGGGCTTTTTTGTATGATGTCCGACCCGCGCGCACAGGGCGCCGATTGAGGTTGAGCATGCAGGCCAACGAAGTTAAGAGCTTTCTTGAAGGAAAGCTGCCCGGAACGAATGTAGAAGTCGAGGGCGAAGGCTGCAATTTCCAGCTGAACGTGATTAGCGATGAACTGGCGGCGTTGAGCCCGGTGAAGCGTCAGCAGCAGATCTATGCCCATTTGAACCCATGGATCACCGATGGCAGCATCCATGCGGTCACTATGAAATTTTTCAGCAGCGCGGCCTGGGCCGAGCGCACCTGAGCCCAAGGGCGTCGAGATTCTTATGGATAAATTGATTATTACTGGCGGTGCTCGTCTCGATGGCGAAATCCGTATCTCCGGGGCAAAGAACTCGGCACTGCCGATTCTCGCTGCCACCCTGCTGTGCGACGGTCCCGTGACCGTGGCCAACCTGCCGCACCTGCACGACATCACCACCATGATCGAGTTGTTCGGTCGCATGGGCATCGAGCCGGTGATCGACGAGAAGCTGGCCGTTGAAATCGACCCGCGCACCATCAAGACCCTGATCGCTCCGTACGAACTGGTTAAAACCATGCGTGCGTCGATCCTGGTGCTGGGCCCGATGGTTGCCCGCTTCGGTGAAGCCGAAGTCGCGCTGCCTGGCGGTTGCGCCATCGGCTCGCGTCCGGTTGACCTGCACATCCGTGGCCTGGAAGCCATGGGCGCGATCATCGACGTCGAAGGCGGCTACATCAAGGCCAAGGCCCCTGAAGGCGGCCTGCGTGGCGCGCACTTCTTCTTCGACACCGTCAGTGTGACCGGTACCGAAAACATCATGATGGCGGCCGCTTTGGCCAAGGGTCGCAGCGTTCTGGCTAACGCCGCGCGCGAGCCGGAAGTGGTCGACCTGGCGAACTTCCTGAACGCCATGGGTGCCAAGGTTTCCGGTGCTGGCACCGACACCATCACCATCGATGGCGTCGAGCGTCTGCACACCACCACCTACAAGGTGATGCCGGACCGTATCGAAACCGGCACCTACCTGGTGGCCGCGGCCGTGACCGGCGGGCGTGTGAAGGTCAAGGACACCGATCCGACCATCCTCGAAGCCGTGCTGGAAAAACTCCGCGAAGCCGGTGCCGAAATCACCTGCGGCGAAGACTGGATCGAGCTGAACATGCACGGCAAGCGGCCTAAAGCCGTCAACGTGCGCACCGCTCCGTACCCGGCGTTCCCGACCGACATGCAGGCGCAGTTCATCTCCCTCAACGCCATTGCCGAAGGCACGGGCGCCGTGATCGAGACGATCTTCGAAAACCGCTTCATGCACGTGTACGAACTGCACCGCATGGGCGCCAAGATCCAGGTCGAAGGCAACACCGCCATCGTTACCGGTACCGAGAAGCTCAAGGGCGCGCCAGTGATGGCCACCGACCTGCGTGCCTCGGCCAGCCTGGTGATCTCGGCGCTGATCGCCGACGGCGACACCCTGATCGACCGCATCTACCACATAGACCGTGGTTACGAGTGCATCGAAGAGAAACTGCAGATGCTGGGCGCCAAGATCCGCCGCGTTCCGGGCTAGTACCTGCTGCATGGGCACAGGGAAGTGCCCGTTGAATTGTTCAAAGTCGAGGGTGGTCTACACCCTCGATGTATGTCCGGCGCCATTTGCGACCGGGCATGAGTACCTTGATAAGGACTGACGTTTCCCATGTTGACCATCGCACTGTCCAAGGGCCGCATCCTTGACGACACCCTGCCGCTTCTGGCTGAAGCGGGCATCGTGCCGACCGAGAATCCGGACAAGAGCCGCAAGCTGATCATTCCCACGACCCAGGAAGATGTACGCCTGTTGATCGTGCGTGCCACCGACGTGCCGACTTATGTCGAGCATGGTGCCGCCGACCTCGGTGTCGCCGGTAAAGACGTGCTGATGGAATACGGCGGCCAGGGCCTGTACGAGCCGCTGGACCTGCAGATTGCCCAGTGCAAGTTGATGACCGCCGGCAAGGTCGGCGCAGTCGAGCCCAAGGGCCGCCTGCGTATCGCCACCAAGTTCGTCAACGTTGCCAAGCGCTACTACGCCGAGCAGGGCCGTCAGGTCGACATCATCAAGCTCTACGGCTCGATGGAGCTGGCGCCGCTGATCGGCCTGGCCGACAAGATCATCGACGTGGTCGACACCGGTAACACGCTGCGGGCCAACGGCCTGGAGCCACAGGATTTCATCGCGGCCATCAGCTCCCGACTGATCGTCAACAAGGCTTCGATGAAAATGCAGCACGCCCGTATCCAGGCGTTGATCGACACCCTGCGCAAGGCAGTGGAGTCTCGACACCGCGGCTGATTCACCTGCGCGGCCTTGAGTCGCGCCCGTCTATCCGCCTCATAGCCAGAATTCTCAGGTGCCCAAGCGGAAACGACTGCTAAGTTAGGGCGCCTGAGTTTTTTGCCAATCCTATGAGGCTCTCGCTATGACCGCACCGACTGCAATTCGCCGACTCAACGCTGCTGACCCGGATTTCGCGCATCATCTGGATCATCTGCTGAGCTGGGAAAGTGTGTCTGACGACTCGGTCAATCAGCGAGTGCTGGACATCATCAAGGCCGTGCGCGAGCGCGGTGACGCGGCGCTGGTGGACTTCACCCGTCAGTTCGACGGCCTGGACGTGAAGTCCATGGCGGACCTGATCCTGCCGCGAGAGCGTCTGGAACTGGCACTGACGCGCATTACCGTGCCCCAGCGCGAAGCCCTGGAAAAAGCCGCGGCCCGAGTACGCAGCTATCACGAAAAGCAGAAGCAGGACTCCTGGAGCTACACCGAGGCCGATGGCACCGTGCTGGGCCAGAAGGTCACGCCGCTGGATCGCGCCGGCCTGTATGTGCCGGGTGGCAAGGCGTCCTACCCGTCATCGGTGCTGATGAACGCGATTCCGGCCAAGGTTGCCGGCGTGACCGAAGTGGTCATGGTGGTGCCGACCCCTCGCGGTGAGATCAACGAGCTTGTGCTGGCTGCCGCCTGCATCGCCGGTGTCGACCGTGTATTCACCATCGGGGGTGCCCAGGCGGTGGCCGCGTTGGCCTACGGTACCGAAAGCGTGCCGATGGTCGATAAAGTGGTCGGCCCGGGCAACATCTACGTTGCCACTGCCAAGCGCCACGTATTCGGCCAGGTCGGTATCGACATGATCGCCGGTCCGTCGGAGATCCTCGTGGTGTGTGACGGCAAGACCGATCCGGACTGGATCGCCATGGACCTGTTCTCCCAGGCCGAGCACGACGAAGACGCCCAGGCGATCCTGGTCAGCCCGGATGCCGAGTTCCTCGACCAGGTTGCCGCGAGCATCGCCAAGCTGATGCCGACCATGGAACGCGCCCAGATCATCGAAACCTCGATCAACGGCCGTGGTGCGCTGATCAAGGTGCGCGACATGGAGCAAGCCATCGAAGTGGCCAATCGCATCGCGCCGGAGCACCTGGAGCTGTCGGTCGCCGATCCACAAGCCTGGCTGCCGCAGATTCGCCATGCCGGTGCCATCTTCATGGGCCGTCACACCAGCGAAGCGCTGGGCGACTACTGTGCAGGCCCGAACCATGTGTTGCCGACTTCCGGCACGGCGCGATTTTCGTCGCCGCTGGGTGTGTACGACTTCCAGAAGCGTTCGTCGATCATTTTTTGCTCGGAGCAGGGCGCGTCCGACCTGGGCAAAACCGCTTCCGTGCTGGCCCGTGGCGAGTCGCTGACCGCCCACGCCCGCAGTGCCGAATATCGCATCATCGACGACAAGCAGGGGAACTGAGATGAGTAAATTCTGGAGCCCGTTCGTCAAGAACCTGGTGCCGTACGTACCGGGCGAACAGCCAAAACTGGCGAAACTGGTGAAGCTCAACACCAATGAAAACCCGTACGGTCCATCGCCCAAAGCCCTGGCTGCGATGCAGACTGAACTGAACGACAACCTGCGCCTGTACCCGGACCCGAACAGCGATCGGCTGAAAAATGCCGTGGCCCAGTACTACGGCGTGCAGAGCAACCAGGTGTTTCTCGGCAACGGTTCCGACGAAGTCTTGGCGCACATCTTCCACGGCTTGCTGCAGCACGATCAGCCGTTGCTGTTCCCGGACATCAGCTACAGCTTCTACCCGGTTTACTGCGGCTTGTATGGCATCCAGTTCGATGCGGTGCCGCTGGACGAGCAGTTCCAGATCAACCCGGCGGACTACGCCAAACCGAACGGCGGGATTATTTTCCCCAACCCGAACGCACCGACCGGTTGCCTGTTGGCACTCGATGCCATCGAGCAGATCCTCAAGGCCAGCCCGGATTCGGTGGTAGTGGTCGATGAGGCCTACATCGATTTCGGCGGCGAGACGGCGATCAGCCTGGTGGATCGTTATCCGAACCTGCTGGTGACCCAGACCCTGTCCAAGTCGCGCTCGCTGGCCGGTCTGCGGGTCGGCTTGGCGGTGGGGCATCCGGACCTGATCGAGGCGCTGGAGCGGATCAAGAACAGCTTCAACTCCTATCCGCTGGATCGGATGGCGAATGTCGGGGCCGCGGCGGCGTTCGAGGATCGTGAATACTTTGACAAGACTTGCCGCCTGGTGATCGAGAGTCGCGAGAAGGTTGTTGCACAGTTGAAAGCGAAGGGCTTTGAAGTACTGCCATCGGCGGCGAACTTCATTTTCGCCCGTCACCCCCAGCACGATGCAGCAGGCCTGGCGGCCAAACTGCGCGAGCAAGGCGTGATTGTCCGGCACTTCAAGCAGGAGCGGATTGCCCAGTTCCTGCGGATCTCGATCGGTACACCTGAGCAGAATCAGGCGCTGATCGACGGCCTCGGCGACCTATAAACCCTGTGGGAGCGGGCTTGCTCGCGAAGGTGTGTCAGCGACATGGGTGTCGACTGACACACCTTCGCGAGCAAGCCCGCTCCCACATTGGTTTTTGTATACGGCTTAGTTTTCTTCTTTCTCTTTGACCGGCGCAGGCGGCGGACGCAAGCCAATCTCAGCCGTTAGCTTCAGTTCCTTGCCATTGCGCATCACCTGGATCGCGACCTTGTCGGTCGGCTTGATCCGCGCCACCTGATTCATCGAGCGACGGCCATCGCCAGCCGGCTCGCCGTCGATGCTGAGGATCACATCGCCCAATTGCAGGCCGGCCTTTTGCGCCGGACCGTCACGGAAAATCCCCGCGACCACGATGCCCGGGCGCCCCGACAGGCCAAACGACTCCGCCAGTTCCTGGGACAACGGTTGCACTTCGATACCGAGCCAGCCGCGAATCACCTGGCCGTGTTCGATGATCGACTTCATCACTTCCATGGCCAGCTTTACCGGAATCGCGAAGCCGATGCCCTGGGAACCGCCGGATTTGGAAAAAATCGCCGTGTTGATGCCGGTCAGGTTGCCGTTGGCGTCCACCAGCGCACCGCCTGAGTTGCCGGGGTTGATCGCGGCGTCGGTCTGGATGAAGTCTTCGTAGTTGTTCAGGCCCAGCTGATTGCGCCCGGTGGCGCTGATGATGCCCATGGTCACGGTCTGGCCGACGCCGAACGGGTTACCGATGGCCAGGGTCACGTCGCCGATGCGGATGTTGTCGGAGCGGCCCACGGTGATCGACGGCAGGTTCTTCAGGTCGATCTTGAGGACCGCCAGGTCGGTTTCCGGATCGCTGCCGATCACCCTTGCCAGGGTTTCACGGCCGTCCTTGAGCGCCACCACGATCTGATCGGCACCGCTGGTCACGTGGTTGTTGGTGAGGATGTAGCCTTGCGGGCTCATGATCACGCCGGAACCGAGGCTCGACTCCATGCGTTTCTGCTTGGGCGAGTTGTCGCCGAAGAAACGGCGAAACTGCGGATCCTCGAACAGCGGGTGATTGGGTTTGTTGATGACTTTGGTGGTGTACAGGTTCACCACCGACGGCGCGGCGGTGGTCACCGCGTCGGCATAGGACACTGGGCCTTGCTGCATACTGGTGGTTTGCGGGGCTTGTTGCAGGTTGACGTCGAGGCTTGGAAGCCCGACCCACTGCGGGTAACGCTGGATGATTAACAGAGCGACAAGCACGCCGGCCAACAGCGGCCAGCCGGAAAAACGCAGCGCCTTGAGCATTAAGCACGTCCTGAGAGAGTTGCAGGCGGTATGAGACCGCTCATAATGACGCGCATTATACGAGGCCGCGCGTGCCTCTGAACGGGATATTTAGGAGTCTTTTATGGCCGTCGCCCTGAGCACCCTGGTCGAAGAAGCCGACCGTTACCTCGGCAGTTCGAAAATTGCCGATTACTGCCCCAACGGCCTGCAGGTCGAGGGCCGGCCGCAGGTGATGCGCATCGTCAGCGGCGTCACCGCCAGCCAGGCCTTGCTCGATGCCGCGGTGGAGGCCAACGCCGACCTGGTGCTGGTGCATCACGGCTACTTCTGGAAAGGCGAAAACCCGTGCATCACCGGCATGAAGCAGCGCCGCCTGAAGACGCTGCTCAAGCACGATATCAGCCTGCTGTCCTATCACCTGCCGCTGGACCTGCACCCTGACGTTGGCAACAACGTGCAGTTGGCGCGGCAGCTGGACATCACCGTCGAGGGTCCGCTGGACCCGGACAACCTGAAGATCGTCGGCCTGGTCGGTTCGTTGAACGAACCCGTGACGCCCCGGGACTTCGCCCGCCGCGTGCGCGAGGTGATGGGCCGCGAACCTTTGCTGATCGAAGGCGGCAACATGATACGCCGGGTCGGCTGGTGCACCGGCGGCGGTCAGGGCTACATCGATCAGGCGGTGCTGGCGGGTGTCGATCTGTACCTGAGCGGGGAAGCGTCCGAGCAGACCTTCCACAGTGCCCGGGAGAACGACATCAGCTTCATCGCCGCCGGTCACCATGCCACCGAGCGGTATGGCGTGCAGGCGCTGGGTGACTACCTGGCCCGACGGTTCGCCCTCGAACACATCTTCATCGATTGCCCCAACCCGATCTAAATGTGGGAGCGGGCTTGCTCGCGAAGGCGGTGTGTCATTCAACATTTATGCTGACTGATTCGCCGCCTTCGCGAGCAAGCCCGCTCCCACAAAGGTCCGCGGCGCCCAAACGGGCGGGCATATTCATATGCTCTTTCGATCTAGTTAGCGTCCTCATTAGAAGGGGGCGCTGTGCTAGGATTCCCCGCTCGAACACGGCCCGCTGGCCGTTCATAAGAAAGATTTCGTGAGTAGCCATGGTCGACAAACTGACGCATCTGAAACAGCTGGAGGCGGAAAGCATCCACATCATCCGCGAGGTGGCCGCCGAGTTCGATAACCCGGTGATGCTGTACTCCATCGGTAAAGACTCCGCCGTGATGCTGCATTTGGCACGCAAGGCCTTCTTCCCCGGCAAGCTGCCGTTCCCGGTGATGCACGTCGACACTCGCTGGAAATTCCAGGAGATGTACGCCTTCCGCGACAAGATGGTTGCCGAGCTGGGCCTGGACCTGATCACCCACGTCAACCCGGATGGCGTGGCGCAGAACATCAACCCGTTCACCCACGGCAGCGCCAAGCACACCGACATCATGAAGACCGAGGGCCTGAAGCAGGCACTGGACAAGCATGGTTTCGACGCCGCCTTCGGTGGTGCCCGTCGCGATGAAGAGAAATCCCGTGCCAAGGAGCGCGTGTACTCGTTCCGCGACAGCAAGCACCGCTGGGACCCGAAGAACCAGCGTCCGGAGCTTTGGAACGTCTACAACGGCAAGGTTAACAAGGGTGAATCCATCCGCGTATTCCCGTTGTCGAACTGGACCGAGCTGGACATCTGGCAGTACATCTACCTGGAAGGCATCCCGATCGTCCCGCTGTACTTCGCCGCCGAGCGTGAAGTCATCGAGAAGAACGGCACCCTGATCATGATCGACGACGAGCGCATCCTCGAACACCTGAGCGATGAAGACAAAGCCCGCATCGTCAAAAAGAAAGTGCGTTTCCGTACCCTAGGTTGCTACCCGTTGACGGGCGCGGTGGAGTCCGAGGCCGAAAGCCTCACGGACATCATTCAGGAAATGCTCCTGACGCGAACTTCCGAGCGCCAGGGCCGTGTCATCGACCACGATGGCGCAGGCTCCATGGAAGACAAAAAACGTCAGGGTTATTTCTAAGGGGTTGTCATGTCGCACGCATCTGATTTGATCAGCGAGGACATCCTCGCTTACCTGGGCCAGCACGAACGTAAAGAGCTGCTGCGCTTTTTGACCTGCGGTAACGTCGACGACGGCAAGAGCACCCTGATCGGGCGCCTGCTGCACGACTCCAAGATGATCTACGAAGATCACCTGGAAGCCATTACCCGCGACTCGAAAAAAGTCGGCACCACCGGTGAAGACATCGACCTGGCGCTGCTGGTCGATGGCCTGCAGGCCGAGCGCGAGCAAGGCATCACCATCGATGTCGCATACCGCTACTTCTCCACCGCCAAGCGCAAATTCATCATCGCCGACACCCCCGGCCATGAGCAGTACACCCGCAACATGGCCACCGGTGCCTCCACCTGTGACCTGGCGATCATCCTGGTCGATGCCCGCTACGGCGTGCAGACCCAGACCCGCCGCCACAGCTTCATCGCCTCGTTGCTGGGCATCAAGCACATCGTCGTCGCCATCAACAAGATGGACCTCAAGGACTTCGACCAGGGCGTGTTCGAGTCGATCAAGGCCGACTACCTGCAGTTCGCCGAAGGCCTGAAGCTCAAGCCGACCAGCATGCACTTCGTGCCGATGTCCGCCTTGAAGGGCGACAACGTGGTGAACAAGTCCGAGCGCTCGCCGTGGTACACCGGCCAGTCGCTGATGGAAATCCTCGAGACCGTGGAAGTGGCGGGCGACCGCAACTTCACCGACCTGCGTTTCCCGGTGCAGTACGTCAACCGTCCGAACCTGAACTTCCGCGGTTTCGCCGGCACCCTGGCCAGCGGCATCGTCAAGAAAGGCGACGAAGTCGTGGTGCTGCCGTCGGGCAAGAGCAGCCGCGTGAAATCCATCGTCACCTTCGAAGGTGAGCTGGAACACGCAGGTCCAGGTCAGGCAGTCACCCTGACCATGGAAGACGAAATCGACATCTCCCGTGGCGACCTGTTGGTTCACGCCGACAACGTGCCGCCGGTGACCGACAGCTTCGAAGCCATGCTCGTATGGATGGCCGAAGAGCCGATGCTGCCGGGCAAGAAATACGACATCAAGCGCGCCACCAGCTACGTGCCGGGCTCCATCGCCAGCATCGTCAACAAGGTCGACGTCAACACCCTGGAAGAAGGCCCGGCCAGCGCGTTGCAGCTGAACGAAATCGGCAAGGTCAAGATCGCGCTCGACGCGCCGATTGCTCTCGACGGTTACGACAGCAACCGCAC
The DNA here is from genome assembly GCF_035064975.1 of Pseudomonas sp. YuFO20. Taxonomy (NCBI): domain Bacteria; kingdom Pseudomonadati; phylum Pseudomonadota; class Gammaproteobacteria; order Pseudomonadales; family Pseudomonadaceae; genus Pseudomonas; species Pseudomonas sp. YuFO20. Next base: position 133,881 of record NZ_JAXDEO010000003.1, on the reverse strand, counting down.
CACCGGCGCGTTCATCATCATCGACCGCCTGACCAACGGCACCGTCGGCGCCGGCATGATCGTCGCCCAGCCGTTGGCCCATGGCACCAGCACCCACCACGGCAAACTGGCCCACGTTGCCACCGAAGAACGCGCCCAGCGCTTCGGCCAGCAACCGGCCACCGTGTTGTTCAGCGGCTTGTCGGGCGCTGGCAAGAGCACCCTGGCCTATGCGGTTGAGCGCAAGCTGTTCGACCTGGGTCGTGCGGTGTTCGTGCTCGATGGCCAGAACCTGCGTCACGACCTGAACAAAGGTCTGCCACAGGATCGCGCCGGGCGCACCGAGAACTGGCGTCGTGCCGCACACGTGGCGCGTCAGTTCAACGAAGCCGGCCTGCTGACCCTGGCGGCGTTCGTTGCACCGAGTGCCGAAGGTCGTGAACAGGCGCGGGAACTGATCGGCAAGGAACGTCTGCTGACGGTCTACGTCCAGGCTTCGCCAACAGTCTGTGCCGAGCGTGACCCGCAAGGCCTGTACGCGGCGGCCGGGGATAACATCCCGGGCGAATCCTTCCCGTACGACGTGCCGCTGGATGCCGACCTGGTGATCGACACCCAGTCCGTGTCGCTGGAAGAGGGCGTGAAGCAAGTGCTGGATCTGCTGCGTAAACGCGGCGCGATCTAAGCCTTAGCCAGAAATGAAAAACCCGCCGATGAGTGATCATCGGCGGGTTTTTTATTGAGACCTACTCGGTCAACTGTGGGAGCTAGCCTGCTGGCGATTACGGTGAATCAGTCAACAGATCTGCTGAATGTGAAACCGCTATCGCCAGCAGGCTAGCTCCCACAGGAGATCAGTGTCGGTTCGGATATTCGTGGTGCATCTGCCCCAGGAGCACATCCTTGTCTTCCCACAACTGGTTGATCCAGCCTTGGAACTGCAATCGATACTCACCATCCTGGTCATAGTTCTTGCCAATGAACTGCGGCGGAATCTTCAGCTCCTCAAAGTGCACCACCACATCCGTCACATTCCCGCACAACAAATCCCAAAAACCGGGACGCCCGGCCGGGTAGTGGATGGTCACGTTGACGATGGATTCCAGTTGCTCACCCATCGCGTCCAGCACGAACGCAATGCCACCAGCCTTGGGTTTGAGCAAATAACGGAACGGCGATTTCTGCTGGGCATGCTTGCCTTCGGTGAAGCGCGTGCCCTCGACGAAATTGAAGATGCCCACCGGGTTATCGCGAAATTTCGCGCAGGTCTTGCGCGTGGTTTCCAGGTCCTTGCCTTTCTTCTCAGGGTGCTTTTCCAGATAGGCCTTGGAGTAGCGCTTCATGAACGGAAAGCCCAGCGCCCACCACGCCAGGCCAATCACCGGTACCCAGATCAGCTCTTGCTTGAGAAAGAACTTCAGCGGCTGGATACGCCGATTGAGCACGTATTGCAGCACCAGGATGTCGACCCAGCTTTGGTGGTTGCTGGTGACCAGGTACGAGTGTTGATAGTCGAGGCCCTGCAGGCCGCTGACGTGCCAGCGGGTGCGCCGGACCAGGTTCATCCAGCCCTTGTTGACGCTGATCCAGGCCTCATGGGTATGGCTCATCAGCCATTGGGCAATGCGTTGGGTGAGCGCGAACGGCAACACCTTGAACAGCGCCACACAGAACAGGAACGAGCACAGCAAAATCGTGTTCAACGCCAACAGCAGCGCGGCGATTACTCCGCGTAAGAACGCGGGCAGGAAATCCAGCATTTACACATCCATAGGTCGGTTGGCAGCTTGAATCGCCGTCAGGGCGATGGTGTAGACGATGTCGTCGACCTGCGCGCCGCGCGGCAAATCGTTCACCGGTTTGCGCAGGCCTTGCAGCATCGGCCCGAGGCTGACGCAGTCGGCGCTGCGCTGCACGGCTTTGTGCGTGGTGTTGCCGGTGTTCAGGTCGGGGAACACGAACACCGTGGCGCGACCGGCCACCTGGCTGTTCGGCGCCAGTTGCCGGGCCACGGTTTCGTTGGCGGCGGCGTCATACTGCAATGGACCGTCGATCAGCAGCGAGTGTTGCTGCTCATGGGCGAGCAATGTCGCTTCGCGGACCTTCTCGACTTCCTCGCCGCTGGCCGACTCACCGCTGGAATAGCTGATCATCGCCACCCGCGGGGTGATGCCGAACGCGGCCGCCGAGTCGGCGCTTTGCAGGGCAATCTCGGCCAGTTCGCTGGCGCTCGGGTGCGGGTTCATCACGCAGTCGCCGTAGACCAGCACTTCTTCGGGAAACAGCATGAAGAACACCGACGACACCAGGGTGCAGCCCGGCGCGGTCTTGATCAGCTGCAGGGCCGGGCGAATGGTATTGGCGGTGGAGTGAATGACCCCGGACACCAGGCCGTCCACTTCATCCAGCGCCAGCATCATGGTGCCGATCACCACGGTGTCTTCCAGCTGCTGCTCGGCCATCGGTGCGTTGAGGCTTTTGGTTTTGCGCAGGGCCACCATCGGCTCGATGTAGCGCTCGCGGATCAGGTCCGGGTCGAGGATTTCCAGGCCTGGCGGCAGCTCGATGCCTTGGGCGCGGGCCACGGCTTCGACGTCTGCCGGTTTGGCCAGCAGCACGCAACGGGCAATGCCACGGGCCTGGCAGATGGCGGCGGCCTGGACGGTCAGCGGTTCGCTGCCTTCCGGCAGGACGATGCGCTTGTTGGCGGACTGTGCGCGCTGGATCAATTGGTAACGGAACACCGCTGGCGACAGGCGCATTTCCCGCGGGGTACCACAACGCTGGTGCAGCCAGTTGGCGTCGAGGTGGCTGGCGACGAAATCGGTGATGATCTCCGCGCGCTCGCGGTCGTCGATCGGGATTTCCTTGTTCAGGCCATTGAGCTGGTTGGCGGTGTCGTAGGAGCCGGTGCTCACCGACAACACTGGCAAGCCCGCCTGCAGGGCGCCACGGCACAAGTCCATGATGCGAGGGTCGGGCAGGGTGTCACTGGTCAGCAACAGGCCGGCCAGGGGCACGCCATTCATGGCCGCAAGGCTCACGGCGAGGATGATGTCGTCACGATCGCCGGGGGTCACCACCAGTACGCCGGGCTTGAGCAGCTCCACGGTGTTGCGCATGGTGCGCGCGCAAATGATGATCTTGGTCATGCGCCGGGTTTCGTAATCGCCGGCGTTGAGCACCTGGGCGCCCATCAGGTCCGCCACGTCTCGCGTGCGCGGCGCATTCAGCTCCGGCTGGTACGGGATGCAACCAAGCAGACGGAAGTCGCCACTGCGCAACAGCGGCGAGTGTTCGTTCAGGCGTGCGGCGAAGGCTTCCATGCTTTCGTCGGTCTTGACCTTGTTGAGGATCACGCCGAGGACTTTCGGGTCCTTGGGGCCGCCGAACAATTGCGCCTGCAGTTCGACGCGACCGGACAGTTCGGTCAGTACTTCGTTTTCCGGTGCCGAAACCAGGATCACTTCGGCATCGAGGCTCTTGGCCAGGTGCAGGTTGACCCGTGCGGCATAGCTGGCGCTGCGGGTCGGGACCATGCCCTCGACGATCAACACGTCCTTTCCGATGGCGGCCTGCTGATAAAGGGTGATGATTTCTTCGAGCAGCTCATCGAGCTGGCCATCGCCAAGCATGCGCTCGACATGGGCCAGGCCCAAGGGTTGTGGCGGCTTCAGGCCGTGGGTGCGCGCCACCAGTTCGGTGGAGCGCTCGGGTCCGGTGTCGCCCGGATGGGGCTGGGCAATCGGCTTGAAAAAGCCGACCTTGAGGCCGGCCCGCTCGAGGGTGCGTACCAGCCCGAGGCTGATGGAGGTCAGGCCCACGCCAAAATCGGTGGGTGCGATAAAAAAAGTTTGCATGCGGATTCTCTAGAGGTGCATGGCAGTGGTGATCATCTATATCTGACGATCTACCGAAATTCAGTCGCCAAGGTTATCGCTAACCGAGCCCTGTGCGCACCAACCGCAGTCAAAGCGCTGGCCTATTTTTTCAAGGCGTTGCGCAGGGTCCAGGACCCAGGCCCGGGATTGCCAAGGTGGCTGGTGCCGCAGGTGCTGGGTGTGGCCGCAGGAAAGCTCGACCACCCAGTGGCCGTCTTCATCCTGATGAAAGCCCGTGATCGTTGAATCCCGTCTGTCCGGGTTGTGTTCGCTTTCGGGCGATTGCTTCGCTAAACTGGGTCTTTCAATATTCTTATGCAAAAGGTCTCGCCCCATGCTGATCGCCGCCAATAAGGCTGTCTCCATCGACTATACCCTGACCAACGACGCTGGTGAGGTCATCGACAGCTCAGCCGGCGGCGCGCCGCTGGTCTACCTGCAAGGCGCAGGCAACATCATCCCGGGCCTGGAAAAAGCCCTGGAAGGCAAAGCAGTCGGCGACGAGCTGACCGTGGCCGTTGAACCGGAGGATGCCTACGGCGAGTACGCTGCCGAACTGGTCAGCACCCTGAGCCGCAGCATGTTCGAAGGCGTTGATGAGCTGGAAGTGGGCATGCAGTTCCACGCTTCCGCTCCGGACGGCCAGATGCAGATCGTGACCATCCGCGATCTGGACGGCGACGACGTCACCGTAGACGGCAACCACCCGTTGGCGGGTCAGCGCCTGAACTTCCAGGTCAAGATCATCAACATCCGTGATGCCAGCCAGGAAGAAATCGCCCATGGTCACGTCCATGGCGAAGGTGGCCATCACCACTGATTTCTGCGCTAAGCTCAGATAGCTGGAGAGGCGCCCCGAGGGCGCCTTTTTAGTCTGCGGCTGTTCCAGGCGACACCACCAAGTGGCTGTTTCGAGAAGAACACGGGAATCTGGAGTACGTCATGAGTGCTTTTCACGAACTTAATTTGACAGCCCTGGATGGTCAGGCGCTCCCTCTGGCCCCTTTCAAGGGGCACGTCGTGCTGGTGGTCAACGTGGCCTCCAAATGCGGCTTGACCCCGCAGTACGCGGCGCTGGAAAACCTCTACCAGCAATACAAAGGCAAGGGTTTCAGCGTGCTGGGCCTGCCGTGCAACCAGTTTGCCGGGCAGGAACCAGGTACCGAGCAGGAAATAAAGGACTTCTGCAACCTCAACTATGGCGTGACCTTTCCGTTGTCCAGCAAGCTGGAAGTCAACGGTCACGAGCGTCATCAGTTGTACAAGCTGCTGGCGGGCGAGGGCGCGGAGTTCCCCGGCGACATTACCTGGAACTTCGAGAAATTCCTGCTGGGTAAAGACGGTCGTGTGCTGGCGCGGTTCTCGCCACGTACGGCGCCGGATGATCCGAGTGTGGTTCAGGCGATCGAAAAAGCCCTGGCCTGATACCCCCCCTGTAGGAGCGAGCTTGCTCGCGATGGTCGTTAACGATAACGCTGCCAGCCTGACACCCAGCAGCGTTCTCAGGTTCATCGCGAGCAAGCTCGCTCCTACAGTGTTCCCTCCTTCTGACCCTTAATCACGCTGATCAATAATGCTGTTCAAGGCGTCGGACTCTCCATATTATCGCCGTCATAAAGTCATTCTTCCGTGGAGCGTCCAAATGCCCGTTAAAGCCCTGTTCAAACCGTTCCACCTCGGCACCCTCGAACTGCCGACCCGTGTGGTCATGGCGCCGATGACCCGTTCGTTTTCGCCGGGCGGCGTACCCAATTCCAAAGTGATCGAGTACTACCGTCGTCGCGCCGCCGCCGGCGTGGGCTTGATCATCACCGAAGGCACCACAGTCGGGCATAAGGCTTCGAACGGCTACCCGAACGTTCCGCATTTCTACGGTGAAGCGGCCCTGGCCGGCTGGAAGAAAGTCGTCGATGCGGTTCACGCCGAGGGCGGCAAGATCGTTCCGCAACTGTGGCATGTCGGCAGCGTGCGTCGCATCGGCACCGAGCCGGACGCCAGCGTGCCAGGTTACGGTCCATCGGAAAAAGTGAAGGACGGCCAGGTCGTGGTTCACGGCATGACCAAACAGGACATTCAGGACGTGATTGCCGCGTTCGCCCAAGCGGCGAAGGATGCCCAGAGCATTGGCATGGACGGCGTGGAAATCCACGGTGCCCACGGTTACCTGGTCGACCAGTTCTTCTGGGAAGGCAGCAACCAGCGCTCCGACGAATACGGCGGCAGCCTGGCCAACCGCTCGCGTTTCGCCATCGAATTGATCCAGGCGGTACGTGCCGCGGTGGGCGAAGGCTTCCCGATCATCTTCCGCTTCTCCCAGTGGAAGCAGCAGGACTACACCGCGCGCCTGGTGCAGACGCCAGAGGCCTTGGGCGATTTCCTCAAGCCCTTGGCCGACGCTGGCGTGGATATTTTCCACTGCTCGACACGCCGTTTCTGGGAGCCGGAGTTCGACGGTTCCGAACTGAACCTGGCAGGCTGGACGCGCAAACTCACCGGCAAGCCGACCATCACCGTGGGCAGCGTTGGCCTGGACGGCGAGTTCCTGCAGTTCATGGTCAACACCGACAAGGTGGCGCAGCCGGCCAGCCTGGAAAAACTGCTGGAGCGTCTGAATAACGACGAGTTCGATCTGGTGGCGGTGGGGCGTGCGCTGTTGGTGGACCCGGACTGGGCACAGAAAGTGCGTGACGGTCGCGAGGAAGACATCCTGCCGTTCAGCCGTGAAGCGTTGATGACGCTGGTTTAAGTCGAGTCCGTAAGGGCCCCATCGCCAGCAGGCTGGCTCCCACATGGTTTCTGTGGTGTACACAGAACCTGTGGGAGCCAGCCTGCTGGCGATGACTGACCCAATGTCACCCTAGGCTCAGGGCAAGGTCGGTGCATTCGGCACCACCACCTCCCCAACACAAGCCCCTCGCAACTGCCCCTCGAACTGTTCAATGATCGCCGCCCAACCCTGGCGACTCGCATGCTGGCGCGCATTGAGCCGCAGACAACGCAAGTTTTCGCGCTTCTCCAGCAACCACACCGCGGCATCGCAAAACGCCTCCTCATCCCCCGGCATCGCCAGCACACCGTTGTAGCCATGGCGAATATGCTGCGCCGCTGCTGCCTGGTCGTAAGCCACAACCCCCAGTCCCGAAGCAAGCGCCTCTAACACTACATTGCCGAAGGTTTCGGTCAGGCTCGGAAACACAAACACATCCCCCGACGCATAATGACTGGCCAGGGCTTCGCCTCGTTGTGCCCCACAGAAAATCGCTTCCGGTAATTCGCTTTCCATCTGCAGACGCTGCGGGCCATCGCCCACCACAATCAGCTTCAAGGTGCGCTGTGGATAAGTAGCCTTGAGCGTGTCGAAACAGCGTTTGAGCAACCCGAGGTTTTTCTCCGCAGCCAACCGTCCTACATGGATGACGGCGATGTCTTTTTCCCCCAGCCCCCATTGATCACGCAGCGCATTCAAGCGTTTGGCCGGGTGAAACAACTGGCTGTCGACCCCGCGGGACAGCAACGCCAGGCGCTCGAAATGCCGACGTTCCAGCTCCATGCGCTGGCTGACACTGGGCACCAGCGTCAGGTTCGAGCGATTGTGGAACCAGCGCAGGTAGTGGGTCAGCAGGCGAGACAGCAAGCTGAAGCCGTACTGGCTGGAGTACTGCTGGAAGTTGGTGTGAAAGCCGCTGACCACCGAGATGCCCAGGCGTCGTGCGGCGCGCAAGGCCGACAGGCCGAGCGGTCCTTCGGTGGCGATATACAGCACATCCGGGCGATGGCGCTTCCAGCGCCGCAGCAGCTTGTGCATCGACGACTGCCCCCATTGCAGCCCGGGATAGCCCGGCAGTGGCCAGCCTCGGCACAGCAGCAACTCATCGTCGCTGCTCGCCGATTGATCGCAACCCTGGCGAGGTCGCACCAGTTCCACCTGATGCCCGCGCGCGCGCAAACCGTCGCACAGGCGCCCAAGGGTGTTGGCCACGCCATTGATTTCCGGAGGGAAGGTTTCGGTGATCAGGGTGATATGCAGAGCTGTCGTCATGACCTCAGTGTGGCCTGAGGCCATGTCGGCGTTGTGACGACAGGATGATGGATTTGTGACCGACTCAGCGCTGGGTCACCAGATTCTCCGCCCCACGCTCACGCACCCAGAACAAGGTCGCCCCGGCCACAGCCGCCGGCATCATCAGGATATTCACCACCGGAATCAGCAGCACCAGGTAGACGATCCCGCCAAAGCTCATGCTTTGCCAGCGCTTCTGGCGTAGCCAAGCAAGCATCTCGTTCCAGCCGAGCTTGTGGTTGTCCGCCGGGTAGTCGATGTACTGGATCGCCATCATCCACACCCCGAACAGCAGCCACAGCGGCGCCGCAATGATGTTCACCACCGGGATGAACGACAGGATGAACAGCCCGAGCGCCCGGGGCAGGAAGTAACCGAGCTTGCGCATTTCCCGGGCCAGGGTGCGCGGGATCATGGCGATCAGCTCGCCCCAGCTGAAGGCCGGGAAGTCGTCCGTGCCACGCACCACCACTTCGACCTTTTCCGCCAGGAAGCCGTTGAACGGCGCGGCGATGACGTTGGCGAGCATGGTGAAGGTGAAGAACACCATCAACACCACCAGCACCACGAACAACGGCCACAGCACATAGTTGAGGAAGCTTAGCCAGTCGGGCAGGGATGGCATCAGCGTATCGACCCACAGGCTGAACTGATGGCCGGCCAGATAGATCAATCCGACGAACAGCACCAGGTTGATCACCAGTGGCAGTAATACAAAAAGGCGCAGGCTGGGGCTGAGCACCAGTTTCAGGCCTTCACGCAGGTATTGCGGGCCGGACAGTACAGGGGCGGGCATAGGGTGCTCCGAACAAAGGAAAACGCGCCGACCTTACCGGCTTTGCCTGACCGGCGAAAGCGCGACAGCGACATCGACATTAACTGTAACAAAGGCGTCCCGATCATCACTCAGTAGGTATAGAGACCACCTATGAGCTGGATTGTTAAACGGTATTTCCTTAATCTTCGCCCCCTCGATACGCTGCACCCAACTTTTTACAGGACTGTCGAGTTCAAGCCTTCCCCAAGTGCTTTCAATGGTCCTTTTTTATTCCCGCCGGTCATCCGGCGTTCCGCGCCAGGTATTCCGGGCCGGTCAACAGGAGCAGGTCATGTCTGAAGTCCGTCATTCGCGAGTGATTATTCTCGGTTCCGGCCCTGCCGGTTACAGCGCCGCCGTCTATGCCGCCCGTGCCAACCTCAAGCCACTCTTGATCACCGGCATGCAGGCCGGCGGTCAATTGACCACCACCACCGAAGTCGACAACTGGCCGGGCGACGTCCATGGCCTGACCGGCCCGGCGCTGATGGAGCGGATGCGCGAGCACGCCGAGCGCTTTGAAACCGAGATCGTGTTCGATCACATCAATGCCGTGGATTTCGCTGCCAAGCCGTACACCCTGACCGGCGACAGCGCGACCTACACCTGCGACGCCCTGATCATCGCCACCGGCGCCAGCGCTCGTTACCTGGGCCTGCCATCGGAAGAAGCATTCATGGGCAAAGGCGTTTCGGCCTGCGCGACCTGCGACGGTTTCTTCTACCGCAACAAGCCAGTGGCCGTGGTCGGTGGCGGCAACACCGCTGTCGAAGAGGCACTGTACCTGGCCAACATCGCCAGCACCGTGACCCTGATCCACCGTCGCGAAACCTTCCGCGCCGAGAAGATCCTGATCGACAAGCTCAATGCCCGCGTGGCTGAAGGCAAGATCATCCTGAAGTTGAACGCGAACCTGGACGAAGTCCTGGGCGACAACATGGGCGTGACCGGTGCCCGCCTGAAGAACAACGACGGCAGCTTCGACGAGATCAAAGTCGACGGCGTGTTCATCGCCATCGGCCACACCCCGAACACTTCGTTGTTCGAAGGCCAGTTGACCCTGAAAGACGGTTACCTGGTGGTGCATGGCGGCCGTGACGGCAACGCCACTGCGACCAACCTCGAAGGCATCTTCGCCGCCGGCGACGTGGCCGACCACGTCTACCGCCAGGCGATCACCTCCGCTGGCGCCGGTTGCATGGCGGCACTGGATGCCGAGCGTTACCTGGACAATCTGCAGAACGCTTGATTCTGCGTTGGTAAAAAAAACCGGCTTCGGCCGGTTTTTTTCTGTCTGCAATTCATGCCTGAATGCTATCCCCTGTGGGAGCGGGCTTGCTCGCGAAGCCGGTGTGACAGTTGATAAACAGGTTGCCTGACACGACGCCTTCGCGAGCAAGCCCGCTCCCACAGGGGTTTTGTGTTCAGGTCAGTTTGGTGAGGCACGCCTCAAGGATGTCCAGGCCTTCCTCCAGCACCGAAGATTCGGTGGTCAATGGCGCCAGCAAGCGAATGATGTGGCGCGACTTGCCGCTGGGCATCAGCAACAAACCGGCGTCCCGGGCCAGGGCCAGCAGTTGCGTCAACTGAGCTGAAGCCGGTGTGCCGTCAGCGTTGGCCAGTTCAATGCCGCGCATCGCGCCAACGCCGGTCAGGCGGCCAAGGAACGGTGACAGATTACGATCGCGCCAGCTTTCGTAGCGACTGACAATCGCTTCTTCCTGTTGCGAACCCCAGGCCTGCAGATTGGCGTCAGTCATTTCGTCCAGGGTCGCCAGCGCAGCAGCGCAAGCGATAGGGTTGCCGGAATAGGTGCCGCCGAGCCCGCCCTTGGGCAAGTTATCCAGCAGCGCCTTGCGCCCGACCACCGCACCCAGCGGCACACCGCCGGCGATGCTCTTGCCCAGCAGGATCAGGTCCGGTTCGATGCCCAGTCGCGAGAATGCAAAGCGCTGGCCAGTGCGGCCGAAGCCGGACTGGATTTCATCGGCAATCAGCACAATGCCTTTTTCGTCGCAGAACTTGCGCAATGCCTGGGCGAACTCGACATCCATGGCCAGGAAGCCCGCTTCGCCCTGCACCGGTTCGACGATGAAGCAGGCCACGTCCGCAACATCGATCTCGACGCTGAACAGGCGCTCCATGGCTTTCAGGGCCTCGGCACAGGTCACGCCGTTGTCCCGGCTGGGGAACGGCAGGTGATACACCGGCCCGGGCAACACCCCGACTTTCTGTTTGTAGGGCGCCACCTTGCCGTTGAGGTTGAGGGTGGCCAGCGTTCTGCCGTGGAATGCCCCATCAAAGGCAATCACGGCCGTACGCCCGGTCGCGCCACGGACGATCTTCAGCGCATTCTCCGCCGCTTCGGCGCCACTGTTGGTGAGCATGCCGCTGACCGGGTAATCGACCGGGATAAAGGCGCTGAGGCGGTCCATCAGGTCGATGTAGGGCGTATGGGGCGCGGCGTTGAAGGCGTAGTGGGTCAGCCGGGTGGCCTGTTCGCGGATGGCATCGACGATGCGCGGATGGCAATGGCCGAGGTTCAGCACGCCAATGCCGCCGACGAAGTCGATGTAGCGCTTGCCATCGGTGTCCCAGACCTCGGCGTTTTTGCCGTGGCTGAGGGTGACAGGGTGAACGATGTTGATCGACTGGCTGATGGTTTCACTGCGCATGGGGGACCGGCTCGGAAGAAGGAGGACTTCTTTTTATCTAAGCCGTGAGCAGCGGTGGCGGGCAAACGAAATAAAGTGAGCGGGTTAATCTTAAAAGTCGGGATGTGTTGAACATTCCAAAAACAGACGCAGAACCTGTAGGAGCTGGCTTGCCAGCGAAGGGGCCCTTGAATTTGGCATCACCCCTCAGGACGCCTTCGCCGGCAAGCCGGCTCCTACAAGGATCAGCGGCGGGTCAGGGGCTGCTGGGTGAATTCCACACCCGCCAGGCCATGCACCATCAACGCCCGGATATTGCCATGATCGCTGCCCTCGGGCGTCGCCAGCACCGAACGGTAATGCTCGCCGAACGCCAGCAGTGCTTCGTCATCGCTCAGGCCTTCCAGCAATGCCAGGCCCAGGGTCTTGCACGAGCCTTCGTTCTGCCCGGCGGCGTTTTCCACGCCGCCATTGTTGAAGGCCTGGGGCTGGTAGTCGTAACCGGCGGCAATGAATGCCAGGGTGTCGGCGAAGACGTGTTCGCCGCTCTTAAGGCTGGCGCGCAGGGTGTTCAAATCACTCATTGGGTTTTCCTTTGGCGAACGCCGCTTGTTGTTCGGCGCTGGCTTCTTGCTGAAATTGGGCTTTCCACTCGGCGTACGGCATGCCGTAGACCACTTCGCGGGCGTCATCGAGGCTGACCTCGATCTGGCGCTCGTCGGCCGCGGCCTTGTACCACTTGGACAGGCAGTTGCGGCAGAAACCGGAAAGGTTCATCAGGTCGATGTTCTGCACATCCTTGCGGCTGTCCAGGTGGGCCACCAGCCGGCGGAAGGCGGCGGCTTCGAGCTCAAGGCGTTCTTGATCGGTCATGGGGGGCTCTGTGAGACAGCTTCAAGCGGCAAGCTTCAAGCTGCAAGATGGTTGGCGGTGAGGTGCAGTTTACAGCTTGCGGCTTGAAGCTTGAAGCTAGCGGCTCGCTGCAAGCGTTATCGACACCGACTCGGCGAATCGCAGGGCGTGGGGCTTGTCGACTTCGACTTCGGCGTACAGCACCGACTCGTTGGCCATGACCAGGTCCAGCAACTCCTGGGTCAGGCGTTCGAGCAGGGCGAAGCGATTGCCTTCCACGTGGGCGATGATCGCCTTGGTGATGGTGCGGTAGTTCAGCGCGTGATCGATATCGTTGTCGCGCACCGCTTCCTGGGCTGCGTACAGAATGGTGAGGTTGATCAGCACATCCTGCTTGTTGAGGATTTCATCCTCGTTGATGCCGATGTAGGTGCGCAGGCACAGGTCCTTGACCCGGATGCGCGCCATGCCTGGTTGAAGTTGTGGCATTGCTACTTGCTCCGTCCAATCAATTGCAGGAACTCCTGGCGTGTGTTGCTCGATTCGCGGAAGGCGCCGAGCATCACCGAGGTGTTCATGGTCGAATTCTGTTTTTCGACGCCGCGCATCATCATGCACATGTGCTGCGCTTCGATGACCACGGCGACGCCGGCCGCGCCGGTCACCTGTTGCACGGCGTCGGCGATTTGCCGGGTGAGGTTTTCCTGGATCTGCAGGCGACGGGCGAACATGTCCACCAGCCGCGCAAGCTTCGACAGCCCCAGCACCTTGCCCGTTGGAATATAAGCCACATGCGCCTTGCCGATGAAGGGCAGCATGTGATGTTCGCACAGCGAATACAGCTCGATGTTGTCGACGATCACCATTTCATCGTTGTCGGACGCGAACAAGGCGCCGTTGATGATTTCCTCGACACTTTGCTCGTAACCATGACACAGGTACTGCATGGCCTTGGCCGCGCGCAACGGCGTATCACGCAGGCCTTCGCGATCTGGGTTCTCTCCGAGCCCGATGAGGATCTCGCGATAGCTCTGTGACAGGCCGTTCTGGGGTAGGGAAAGCGTCATGGAAGTTCCTCAGGGACACTTATTTGATGTGCCTTCCGCCGTTGACGGTCAGGGTGGTGCCGGTGACATAAGGGTTGTCGAGCAGATAACGCAGGCTCTGATAGATCACTTCGCTGCCAGGTTCGATGCCCAGCGCGGATTTGGCCAGTGCCTTGGCGCGATAGGCCGCATCATCGTCGGGATTGAACAGTAGCAGGGCGGGGGCGATTCCGTTGACCTTGATACCGGGCGCATATTTGGCGGCGAAGGACAGGGTCAGGCTGTCGAGCCCGGCTTTGCTGGCGCAGTAGCCGATGTGCTTGCTGCTGCCCTTGCGGGTCACGTCATCGCTGATGTGCACGATGTCGGCGGGGCTCGAGCGTTCGAGCAGGTCGGCGCAATGCAAGTTGATCAGGTAAGGCGCCAGCATGTGCACGCTGAACATGCGGGTGAAGGCCGTGGCATCGGTCTCCGGTGTTTCGGCCAGCCATTCGGAGGCGTTGTGGATTATCGCTCGCAGGCTGTCGGTATGGGTTTTCAGTTCACTGATGAAGGTGACGATCCCGGCTTCGCTGGAGAAGTCCGCGAACAGCCCGATCGCCCCCAGGTCACGCAGGGTTTGCACGCCGGGACGTTCACTGCGGTAACTGAAAATCACCCGATGACCGTCTTCGAGCAAGCGCTGCGCGCAATGCAGGCCGACACGCTGGCCGGCACCGGTGATGAGAATGGGGGCTGCGGTAGAGGTCATGAACGGCTCGCATCGCGGTAAGAGCAAAACTATACCAGCGACGCGGGCGGTCTACCTATTTCAGCGGTTTTGGGTGGACGGTCGAACAGGCAACGGTCGTGCAGATGTGCCATTCAACCAATTGGCCAACAAACGGGTCGACAACGGAATGAAGAAATAGACCATCAACGGCGTCAGGCACAGGGTGCTGATCAGTACGCGAGGCAGCAGCGTCGTCTCACTCAGCAACGGCCCAAGCACAAAATTGAACAACAGCGACACCGGAAAAAACGCCAGCCAGATCGCAACTGCCTGTTTCCAGCGCGGCGGGCGTTGTCCTGCCGCGCCGAACCAGCCTTCGATGCCACTGACCCGATGTTCCTTCGGGTGAGCGAACAGATCGCTGCCACGGGCCAGCCAGGCGGTACGCGAAGCCGAGTGCTCCCAGGCGTGCAGCGTCGGCTCGTCGGCGAAGCGGAAGATGATCTGGAATTCGTTATCGTCAGGCGGCGGAGCGAGCACGCCGGAGCCCAGGTAACCGGGGAAGTCGGTGGCCAGTTGTTCGCCTTCGCGCAACCAGACCATCAGGTCCTGATAACGCCCATCGGCGACGCGGCGCGCCACCATCAGCGTGACGGGGGAGGTAGACATCATGTATCTCCGTAAACAAATGCGTCGCTCCGGGTAGGAGTTTCGCCAGGCGCAGCGCCGGGGTGGTGGGCTGCATCTTGGGACAAGCAAAAATTATTCCTGATTCTACCCGCGACGTCAGTGGCTCGGTAACAATCTATGCCTTGAATCATAGAGGTGCAGGGGAGGTACAATGGGATTTGAACCACACATGGATGTAGGCCGATAAATGCCTGTCTTGACCGACGATGACCTGGATGTGTCACCGGCGCTCTCCCTGGAACGGGAAGAGCTTTTTCCGATTCGCGAGGTGGCGCGCCTTACCGGTGTTAACCCGGTCACGCTTCGCGCATGGGAGCGACGCCATGGCCTGATCGTGCCCACTCGCACCGAAAGCGGGCACCGCCTGTATTCGATGACCGATATCGAGCGGGTGCGCAGCATCCTCAACTGGATCGAGCGCGGGGTAGCGGTCAGCAAGATCAGCAAGATCCTGGCCAAGGCAGCGCCGTTGCAGGCACTGGCCCACATCATTCCCAACAATCTGGTGCAGGCCGATTACGCACAATGGCAGCAACAGCTCGCGGCCGCCGTCAGCGCTTTTGACGACGCCCGGCTGGAGCAGGTCTATGGGCAGATTTTTTCCAGCTACTCCCAGCCGGTTGTTTTCCAGGACATCCTTCTTCCGCTGTGGCGGCAATTGCTGCAGCGCCAGGACACGTTTGGCCGGGCCAGCGAGTGGTTGTTCCTCGATGGTTTCCTGCGCTCACGGGTGGTGCAGCGCCTGCTGTTGATCCGTGACAGGCACCCCAGGCGCGTCATCGTCAGCGCCTTGGCAGGCCAGTGTCGCGAGCTTGAATTGCTGATCGCCGCGTTGTTCCTCGCAAACGATCAAATGGGGGTGCGGGTGCTGACCACCGGCCAACCGTTCGACGAACTGACCCTGGTCTGCGAAAGGATCAAGCCCCGGGCGCTGGTGCTGTTTTCCAACCACGTCCCCAGCCCCGACTTGCCCCGGCGCCTGAATCGTCTGGCGATGAGCCTGGATTGCCCTTTGCTGCTGGCCGGTGATGCGTGCGACCTGGCGCAGGAAAACCTCGCCGGGTCATCGATCGGATGCCTGGGAAATGAGGGAACGGTGATGCGTCAGCGCCTCAACCAGTTTCTGGCGGGCAACCTGGATACCTGATGTTCAGAGGGGCAGGGTTCAGAAGGGCAGGATTCAGAGGTGCAGGGTAGGATGGGTCAAGCGATGTTGTTGCAGAATGAACTGGCGCAGGCGCTCGGTTTCATCCAGGTCGTTCTGGCTCAGTTGGTAGGCAAAGAAACCCTGCTCGGTTTCTTTTTCCAGCGTGCCACGCAAGGCGATCCGCTCATAGCCTGACGGGCTGAACCACAAGGCGAAATGCTTGGGTGCCTTGGTCTTGTTGCGAATCTCCAGCAACACCCCTTTGAACGATACTTCGTGCACCCACAGGGTGCCGGGTTGGCCCTTGGCGTTTTCCAGCGCCACCGGTTCGTCGAGCACCAGCCGCCAAGGCCGGACCGATGGCCCGCCTTCGTAAATGCTCGGCACGCCCAGGCGCAGATGCATGGCATGAAACTCGTCTTCCACCAGGTGCAGGGGGAAGGTCATTTGCTGGTTTTCGAAATTTGCTTGCAGGGTGACCTGCTCATGCGCGGCCAGGCGCGTGAGCAGGTCACGGATCTGCGACCCACCATTGACGAGCAGGCTCGACGTCGCATCCCGCACATTCAGCTGCGGGTTGTGTTGCATGGTCTGGATAAAATCCAGCTCGTCCTGGGTGAGGAGCGCGTCGCGTTGCATGGTGGGCTCGAAAAATTTAGTTACAGAGGCACTGGTGATTGTAGTTAATGACAATTAATTCGCGGTTTTGTTTTTGCCGTTCGTCGCTTTGAGCGCATCAAGCTCGGCCTGGACCTCGGCCAATTGAGCTTCAAGCTGCACCACTCGCTGCTGCGCCTTGACCTGGATGGTCACGTCCTTCTGTACGCCAATAAAATAAACCTGCCCGTCACTCGGACTTTTCACCGTCGAAAGCGACAGTTCGTTCCAGAACGGCGTGCCATCCTTGCGGTAATTGCGCAGGATTTCCCGGCAGGAGCCTTCACTGGCCAGCGCGTCACGAATCTTCGACAAGGCATCCTGGTCGCGGTCTCCCGACTGCAGGAAGCGGCAATCCTGGTAGAGGATTTCTTCGCTGGTATAGCCGGTGAGGCGTTCGAAAGCCGGGTTGACGTAGATCAGGATCTTGTCCTGATCGCCTTCCTTTTCGGCAATCACGATACCGTCGTTGGAGGCATTGATCGCCAGCTGCAGCAGCTTCGCGTTGATCATCGGTAAAACCCTTCCTTGTTGGTCGTCTGTGGGATTCTAAAAGAACAATCCAGACCGTGCTGTTAATATCCCGGTCTTTTATTCAGCTTCAGGATCAGATTGATGAAAGTCGCCATCATTTCCGGCTCGGTGTACGGCACGGCCGAAGAAGTTGCCCGCCATGCCGCCAATATTTTGAAAGACGCCGGTTTCGAAACCTTCCACAACCCCCGTGCCAGCCTCGCCGATCTTCAGGCCTTCGCGCCCGAAGCCTTGCTGGCGGTGACGTCGACCACCGGCATGGGCGAGCTGCCGGACAACCTGCAGCCCCTGTACTCGATGATTCGCGACCTGCTGCCCAGTGCCTGGCGAGGCTTGCCGGGGGCCGTGATCGGCCTGGGCGATGCGAGCTATGGCGATACCTTTTGCGGCGGTGGTGAGCTGATGCGCGAGCTGTTCGGTGAGTTGGGCATTGTCGAAGTCCTGCCGATGCTGCGCCTGGACGCCAGTGAAAGCGTGACCCCGGAAACGGACGCCGAGCCTTGGCTGGCGGAACTTGTCGACGCCCTGCGGGGCTGATCGACACCGCTGACTCGCTCGGCCATCAAGCTGGCTGCCAATGCAACTACGCGAACCTCGGAGGGTGACTAGACTCGGTAGTCATTGGAAACACTCCATAATAAAAACCGAGGTTCCTTGTCGTGAGCGTAGCCCCCGTCCAATCCGCTTCGAGCGTCAAAGACCAGGTCAGCGCTGCCGAGTGGCAGGCCCGCGTCGACCTCGCTGCCTGCTACCGCCTGGTCGCCCAGCATGGCTGGGATGATCTGATTTTCACCCACATCTCCGCCAAGGTGCCCGGCACCGAAGATTTCCTGATCAACCCTTACGGGCTGATGTTTCACGAAATAACCGCATCCAGCCTGGTCAAGGTCGATCAGGCCGGCAACAAGTTGATGGACAGCCCCTACGAGATCAACCCGGCGGGGTACACCATCCATAGCGCGGTGCATGAGGTTCGCCACGATGTCGTGTGCGTGCTGCACACCCATACGGCCTCGGGCGTGGCGGTGTCGGCGCAGCGCCAGGGCATTCTGCCGATCAGCCAGCAGTCGCTGTTTGTCCTGTCCAGCCTGGCGTATCACGGCTACGAAGGCGTTGCCCTCAACCACGAGGAAAAGGCGCGATTGCAAGCCGACCTCGGTGAAAACAATTTCCTGATGCTGCACAACCACGGTCTGCTGACCTGCGGCAGCACCATCGCCGACACCTTCCTGGCGATGTTTATCTTTCAGCGCGCCTGCGATATCCAGGTCATGGCGCAGAACGGTGGCGCCGAACTGATTGCCATCGAACCGCAGATTCTCGCGGGGGCCAAGGCGATGATTGCCGGTGTCACCAAAAGTGCTCAAGGAATGGGCGGAGCGCTGGCCTGGCCGGCGCTGCTGCGCAAGCTCGATAAACTCGACCCGGGATATAAACTCTAATGCAACTTGCCGAGATCCCCCTGAGTGTCTGGCGCAAGCGCGGCCAGACTTTCGTGTTTCGTGGTCACGCCATCCGTTACTGGACGGCGGGGCAGGGTGAGCCGCTGTTGCTCATCCATGGTTTCCCGAGCGCCAGCTGGGACTGGCATTACCTTTGGCAACCCTTGGCCCAGCGTTATCGGGTGATTGCCTGTGACATGCTCGGTTTCGGCGACTCGGCCAAACCGCTGAATCACGAGTACAGCCTGCTGGAGCAGGCCGACCTGCAACAGGCGCTGCTGGCCCACCTGGGCGTCGAGCAACCGCTGCACCTGCTGGCCCATGACTACGGTGACAGCGTGGCCCAGGAACTGCTGGCCCGGCACTACGAAGCGGGCATCGACCTCGCCAGTTGCGTCTTCCTCAATGGCGGGCTATTCCCCGAAACCCATCGCCCGGTGCTGGTGCAAAAACTCCTGCTCAGCCCGTTGGGGTGGATGATCGGCCGTGCGTTCAGTCGCGATGGCCTGGTGAAGAGTTTCCGCCAGATCTTCGGCCCGCAGACCCGTCCCAGCGAGAGCCAGATGGATGATTTCTGGAGCCTGGTCGAAAGCAACCATGGCCCACGGGTCATGCACAAATTGATTGCCTACATCCCCGAGCGGCGAGTCCAACGCGAGCGTTGGGTCGGGGCGATGCAGCGCGGCGACGTGCCGCTGCGGGTGATTGATGGCGAGGTCGATCCGATTTCCGGTGCGCACATGGTGGCGCGCTACCGTGAGCTGATCCCCAACGCGGACGCGGTCCTGCTCAGCGACATTGGTCATTACCCACAGATCGAAGCGCCATGCCAGGTGCTCAAGCACTACCTGGCGTTTCGCGACCGTTTGATCGCAATGCCGCTCAAGGTGGCTTGCTCCTAGTAGCCCTGTGGAAACCGGCCCTCGCGACCACACCCGATCCCCTGTAGGAGCTGGCTTGCCAGCGATGGAGGTCAACGATGACGCGGGGAGCCTGACACCCCGCGGTGCTCTCAGGTTTTTCGCGAGCAAGCTCGCTCCTACAGGGTTCATGCTCATCATCCCCCTGCCTTATCGCACACCATTCAGCCTCCCCCGTATTCATTGTGACCCGCAGCCCCGTGCCTGACACTCCAATCCATTGTCCCTGGCCTGCTGGAGTTCCCCATGAATGAGTCTGTGCGTTTCGAAGATAAAGTCGTGATCATCACCGGCGCGGGTGGCGGCCTGGGACGGGCGCACGCACTGCTGTTCGCCAAACAGGGCGCCAAGGTGCTGGTCAACGACCTCGGCGGCTCGACCCAGGGCGAAGGCGCCAATGCCTCGGCGGCAGACCGCGTGGTCAGCGAAATTCGTGAGGCGGGCGGCACCGCCGTGGCCAACCACGACTCGGTCACCGACGGCGACAAACTCGTCCAGCACGCCCTTGACGTCTTCGGTCGCGTCGACGTGGTGGTCAATAACGCCGGCATCCTGCGCGACAAGACCTTCCACAAAATGGAGGATGGCGACTGGGACCTGGTGTATCGCGTCCACGTCGAAGGCGCCTACAAAGTCACCCGCGCCGCCTGGCCGCACCTGCGCGAGCAAAACTATGGCCGGGTCATCTTCACCGCGTCCACCTCAGGCATCTACGGCAATTTCGGCCAGTCCAACTACGGCATGGCCAAGCTCGGCCTCTACGGCCTGACCCGCACCCTGGCCATCGAAGGCCGCAAGAACAACATCCTGGTCAACGCCATCGCCCCCACCGGCGGCACCCGCATGACGGAAGGCTTGATTCCGCCGCAAGTGTTCGAGCAACTCAAGCCGGAACTGGTCAGCCCGCTGGTGGTGTACCTGGCCAGCGAAAACTGCCAGGAAACTTCCGGGCTGTTCGAAGTCGGCGGCGGCTGGATGGGCAAGGTGCGCTGGGAACGCAGCCTCGGCGCCGGGTTCGATCCGCGGGTCGGTTTCTCCCCGGAAGACGTCGCGGCGCACTGGCAGCAGATTTGTGATTTCGAGGGCGCGGCGCATCCGAAGGACAATATTGAAGCGCTGAAGGAGATGATGGGGAATTTGCAGAAGTATTCGATCTGATCAGGCTTCATCGGGCAGAGTCCGCACGGGCTCTGCCTTTCTTCGATTTGCCCTCTTCGCTTAAAAACCTTGCCCCATAAAAAAGGCCGCTGCAAACGCAGCGGCCAAAGAAGACGTTGGATCCAGGAGCTACAAATCAACGTCGATGTACACGGGGTGATGACTCGATACGATCAAATCATCTGAAATCTGTCGCGAACCGCGAGGGCGCTTTGCGGCTGCTTTTCCGAAAGCGCAGGGCAAGAATAAGTCTTTGCCGGCCAAGGAAAAATAGCGATCGCGGAGATGCACCGTTACGGTTGGTGCAACAGTCCTGCCTGCCAGCAGCGTAGACCATGTTTCTGAATGATGCCTTCACATCCAGTGTGTCTATGCCCCCGCGTTATCCCCCGTGCCACGCAGTCATTCATCCTTTCGAGCGACACCACGAATACCTCCTTGGTGCGCTTATCGCTCCCGGCGCTCGGCAGTAGGGTGTGGCCTTCTGTCACTCACCGGGGAAGACGCATGACAAAAACAACAATGCGCGCCATCTTCACACCGCAGGCGCTGGCCGTTGCGGTGGCCTTGGGGTGCTGTGCCCAGGCGCAGGCGCTTTCATTCAACATTGGCGAAATCGAGGGCACGTTCGACTCTTCGCTGTCGGTCGGTGCGAGCTGGGGCATGCGCGATGCCGATGATGCTCTGGTCGGCATCGTCAACGGTGGCAGCGGGCAGGCGTCGACGGGTGATGACGGGCGGCAGAATTTCAGCAAGGGTGAAACTTTCTCGAAGATCTTCAAGGGTATTCACGACCTTGAACTCAAGTACGGCGACACTGGTGTGTTCGTCCGTGGAAAGTACTGGTACGACTTCGAATTGAAGGACGAAGACCGGCCGTTCAAGCCGATCAGCGATCACAATCGCAAAGAGGGCTCCAAGTCGTCCGGCGGGCAGATCCTCGACGCCTTCGTCTATCACAACTATTCCATCGCCGATCTGCCAGGCACGGTGCGCGCCGGCAAGCAGGTGGTCAGTTGGGGCGAAAGCACCTTCATCGGCAACTCGATCAACAGCATCAATCCGGTCGACGTCTCGGCTTTCCGCCGTCCCGGTGCCGAGATCAAGGAGGGCCTGATTCCGGTCAACATGCTGTTCGCCTCCCAGGGCCTGACGGACAAGTTGACGGTGGAAGGCTTCTATCAGCTGGAGTGGGACCAGACCGTCGTCGATAACTGCGGCACCTTCTTCGGCACCGACGTGGTGGCCGATGGGTGTGACAAGGGCTACACCGTGGCCAGCCCGGCCATTGCGCCACTGCAGCCGATTGCCGCTGCGTTTGGCCAGGGTTTCGAGGTCACCCGCGAAGGCGTGGTCGTTCCTCGTGGTCAAGACCGCGATGCCCGGGATTCCGGGCAGTGGGGTACTGCACTGCGCTGGCTGGGGGATGACACCGAGTACGGTCTGTATTTCATGAACTACCACAGTCGTACGCCCAACGTCGGTACCACGACGGCCGGCCTGTCCACACTGGCGAGCATTCCCGGAATTGTCGCGGCCGCCAACCGTATCGCTCCCGGTAGCGGCTCAGGCCTGGCGCAAAGCGTAATGCTCGGTCGCGGCCAGTATTACCTTGAATACCCGGAAGACATTCGCCTGTATGGCGCGAGCTTCTCCACCACCTTGCCCACCGGCACGGCGTGGACCGGCGAGATCAGCTATCGCCCCAACCTGCCGGTGCAGATCAACAGCACCGACCTGACCCTGGCGATGCTCAACCCGATTGCCGGTGGCGCCGCGTCGCCGATCCAGACTTCACCGGGTGCCGACAACAAAGGCTACCGGCGCAAGGAAGTGACCCAGGTCCAGAGCACCCTGACGCACTTCGTCGACCAGGTCGCGGGTGCGGATCGCCTGACCCTGGTGGGTGAAGCGGCCGTGGTCCGGGTCGGTGGCCTGGAGGCGCGCAGCAAGTTGCGCTACGGCCGCGACTCGGTGTACGGCCAATACGGCTTCGGTGGTGATACCGATGGTTTCGTCACGTCGACCTCCTGGGGTTATCGCGCCCGCGCCATCCTCGATTACAACAACGTCATCGCCGGGATCAATTTCCGTCCCAACCTGTCGTGGTCCCACGACGTCGCCGGCTACGGCCCCAACGGGCTGTTCAATGAAGGGGCCAAGGCGGTCAGCCTCGGCGTCGATGCGGACTACCGCAACACCTACACCGCAAGCCTCAGTTACACCGACTTCTTCGGAGGTGACTACAACGTGCTCGAAGACCGCGATTTCGTCGCGTTGAGCTTTGGCGTGAACTTCTGACCTGGCTGAAAAAGGATGAATTCAATGCGCAAGATGATTCTGCAATTGGGCACCGCCCTGGCCCTGAGCCTGCTGGCCGTCAACGTGATGGCGGCGGTATCGGCCGAAGAAGCCAACAAGCTCGGCACCAGCCTCACGCCCCTGGGCGCCGAGAAGGCCGGCAATGCCGCCGGAACGATTCCAGCGTGGACCGGTGGTATTCCCAAGAATGCGGGTGCGGTGGACAGCAAGGGCTTTTTGGCCGATCCGTTCGCCAATGAAAAACCCTTGTTCATCATCACCGCCGCGAACGTCGACCAGTACAAGGACAAGCTGTCCGATGGCCAGGTCGCAATGTTCAAGCGCTACCCCGAGACCTACAAAATACCGGTCTATCCGAGCCATCGCACGGCGGCACTGCCGCCGGAGGTTTACGAGGCGGCCAAGCGCAGCGCACTGAATGTGACGCCGACCAACGACGGCAACGGCCTGGCCAATTTCACCGGCAATCGCTACTACGCCTTTCCGATTCCGAAGAACGGGGTCGAGGTGATCTGGAACCACATCACCCGTTATCACGGTGGCAACCTGCGTCGCACCATCACCCAGGCCACGCCCCAGTCCAATGGTGATTTCACGGTCATCCGCTTCAAGGACGAAGTGGCGGTGCCGTCACTGCTGGGAGACCTGAAGCCAGGCAGCGATGAAAACGTCCTCAACTATTTCAAGCAGGAAGTCACCGCGCCGGCGCGCCTGGCGGGCAACGTGCTGCTGGTCCACGAAACCCTCGACCAGGTCCAGGAACCCCGCAAGGCCTGGATCTACAACGCCGGTCAGCGCCGTGTGCGCCGGGCACCGCAAGTGGCCTATGACGGCGTGGGCACCTCGTCCGACGGGTTGCGCACCACGGACAACTTCGACATGTTTTCCGGCGCGCCGGATCGCTATGACTGGAAGCTGATCGGCAAGAAGGAAATGTACATCCCCTACAACAGCTACAAGCTCGACTCGCCTAACCTAAAGTACACCGATGTGATCAAGGCCGGGCACATCAACCAGGACTTGACCCGCTATGAGCTGCATCGGGTCTGGGAGGTGGTTGCCACGGTCAAGCCCAATGAGCGGCATGTGTATGCCAAGCGTCACATGTACATCGACGAAGACACCTGGCAGGTGGCCCTGGCCGATCATTACGACGGTCGTGGCCAGCTCTGGCGGGTGGCTGAAGGGCACGCGCAGTTCTACTACGATCATCAGGTCCCGGCCTACACCGTTGAAGCGCTGTACGACCTGATTGCCGGTCGTTACATCGCCCTGGGGATGAAGAACGAGGAGAAGCGCAGCTTCGAATTCAACATCGCCGCCAAAGCCGGGGACTACACGCCTGCAGCATTGCGGAGTACAGGTGTGAGGTAGATTTCCTACAGCGTTTGCTCAAAAAGGTGACCTCGTGGTCACCTTTTTTATAGGGCTCGATAAGTGTGTTGAATACTTCTTCAATAAGCGCTCGACAGGGGGCTAGGGTGGCGCCACAAAAATAAAAAGGCGCACCACTATGACTGCCATGACGACGTGTCTGGACCGTCCTGGACACCTGCCCCGATTGTCTCCACATCACTTGTATCGCGCGCGCCTGGTCGAGCCGTTGCTGGCCTCGACGGCGCGGGTGAAATTGCTCTGCGCGCCGGCCGGCAGTGGCAAGAGTGCGCTGCTGGTCGAGTGCATGCTCAATGCGCCTGCAACCTGCCAGGTCCGCTGGCTGCCAATGGCGGGGGAAGCGCTCAGTGTCGATGGCTTTTGCCAGCGCCTGGCGCAGGCGCTGGGACTGGCAGCGGCGGATGAGTCGGTATTGTTGGAGTACCTGGCTCGATTACCGACCGCAACCTGGCTGTTTATCGATGACTACTGTCGTGTTCCTCACCCGGCGCTGGACCTGTTGCTCGATCGCTTGCTGGCCGGCAGCAGCCCGATGATCACCTGGTGGTTGAGTGGGCGGCGACGTGCGCAATGCAACTGGCCACGGCTGCTGCTCGGTGACGAGCTGTACGATGCCGAGCCTGCCGCACTGGCGTTCAATCAGGATGAAATCGAAAAACTCTTGCATCACCTGGAGCCGGCCCTGGCCGCGAAAGGTGCCGAGAGAATTTTCCGGAACAGTGGTGGCTGGTGCGCCGGGGTGCGGATAGCGCTGCTGCAAAAATGCGACTGGACCCGCCACGACACCCCAAACGGTCGACCGGATACCCTGCACGACTACCTGGAGCATGAGCTCTTCGCTCATCTGGCGCCGGAGCTTGCCGAGGCCTGGCGCGTGCTGGCGCAGTTGCCACGGTTCAACGCTCGGCTCAGCGATCACCTGTTCGGCGCTGGCGAGGGCGCGCAATACCTGAGTGCGTTGCAGGAGCGGGGCTGTTTCATCGAGCCCTGGCAAGACTCCACAGACTGGTTGCAGGTCTTCGCTCCCCTGAGCCGTTTGATGCGCGATGAACAATGGCCGGCCGCACGCTTCTGGCATCGTCGTGCCTGCCAGTGGTTCGTCGCCGAGCAGGACTGGAAGGCCGCGTTTGAACAGGCCTTGCTGGCGCAGGAGTTCGAGGTCGCCGTCAGCCTGTTGCAGCATTTCGGTTTCGAGCAGTTGTTCGAAGAGCAGACCGTCGTTTTGCTCCTGCGTTTGCACGAGCAACGCGGCGAGGAGTTGCTGTTTGGCTCGCCGCAACTGGTCGGCTTGATCACCGCGGCCTTGTTGTTCGCCGGGCGCTTCGAACAGGCAGCCGAGTGCATCGAACAATTGTCGCGATTCAGCCCCCAGCCGTCGGCATTTCTGCAACGGCAATTGATCGCACGCTGGCAGGCTCAACAGGGTTGGCTCCTGCATTTGTTGGGGCGCATGGATGCGTCCCGGGCGCACTTGCTCGAGGCGCTCGACGAGCTCGACCTCGAATGTTGGCCTGCCCGGCTGATGTGCCTGTCCGGGTTGACCCAACAGGCCTTGCTGCGGGGCGAACTCGACGTCGCACAGGCGCTCAGCCGGGAGGCGTTGTGTCTCGCCCGGGCGCACGGCTCACTGGTATTCGAAGGCTTGCTGGAGCTCGATCACGCGCAATTGCTCGAGCAGCGCGGAGCGTCCGGCAGGGCCGATGACCTGCTCGCCCACATGCACGGCCTGCTCTGCAGCCAGCATGGCAATGCCGGACCCTTGTTGGGGCGGATCGCCCTGCGTCGCGGCCGCTTGAACCTGAGCCTGGGCCGCGAGCAACAGGCGGCCATGTACTTCGAGACCGGTCTGCAGATCTGCTTGCGCAGCCAGGACAAACGCGCGCTGTATGGCTTCCTCGGGCTGGCCCAGCTGGCGGCGAATCGCCTGGATTACGCCCAGGCATTCGACCAGCTGCGCGACGCCGAACGGCTGATGCAGCAACGGCGGATTCCCGAGACCGTGTATCGCGGAGTCTTGCTGCACACCAGTATCCATTTCTGGTTGCAACAAGGGCGACCGCAACTGGCGTACCAGGCCCTGACCCGGGTGTTGCGTCACTATCATGGCCCCTGTGCACGCCAGGCCCCTCCGGCCACGCTGGAGCTGATTGACGGCCTGGAATTCCTGCTGGTCCTGACCGAGGTTTACCTGGGGCAGGCGCAAACGCCTCTGGAGCGGCTTGAAGGGCAACTGCAACGGGCCAGGCAGCGGGGGATGACGGCGCTGCAAGGGCAATTGCATCTGGCGCTGGCTGAAGTCGCCTGGCTTGCAGGCGATGCGGACGCTGCCCGGCAAGCACTGGCGCAAGGACTGACACTGGTCGAGCGGTGCAACCTGCAACAGGCCCTGCGCGATTTGCAGTTGCGCCAGGCGCAGCTGCCGCAAGCCATTGGCCTGACCGAGTCGCGCGATGATCCCCAGGCGCCGGGTGCGGACCAGAACCGCTTGAGCCAACGTGAAATACAGGTTCTGCGGCTAGTGGCGCAGGGCAACTCCAATCAACAGATTGCCGATCTGTTGTTCATTTCCTTGCATACGGTCAAGACCCACGCGCGACGCATCAACGGCAAGTTGGGTGTGGAGCGCCGGACGCAAGCCGTGGCCAGGGCGAAAGTATTGGGTATTGTTACTTGATGTTTGAATTGGCAGGTACTTTGTCTGTTCATGAATGCACACAAGTTTCGGGGTGTACTTCGCTGGCTGGAGTGTTTATAAAATTTGAATCGCCCCGGTAGTGACAGTCATTCAGTTTGAGTTTTGGAACAGGTTGGGGCGTTCGCAGTAACAAACTGCATAATGATGGATGCAAAAAGGACAGTGCATGAATATTAATGGATTAACCAATGAGGCCAAGTACAGGCTTCAAGAAGAATTGTTACGCCCGACCAGGCAAACACAACAGCTGCCGGATTGGCTGCGGCGTGCAAGTGAGGAGGATCGCCAATACTACTTTGATGCCGAGCAGTCCCTGACAGAAAGTGAACAGGCGCTGGACAAACTGCTGGGGGAAACAAAATCCTTCAAAGCGTTCGCCCGATTTTATGCGCAGGAAGTTGTACGGATTCTCACCGGTGAAGTTCTCGAGCCGGAACATGTTTTCGTCAACGCTCGCCACACATTCTTTGTCGGCAAGCAAAAGGTTGTGCAGGGCAATCGCGTAACGCTTCCCGAATTCATGCTCAACGGATTGTACGGATCCACCGCAATCCCGCTGGAGATCAAACTGGAAGGGGAGGCGCTGCCGTCCGGCATGGATGAGGAAGATCTTTTGGAGCTGATGCTCGACGCAAGCATGCGCAAGCTCTATGCGGAAAAATTCGAAAAGAAATACGCGGACGAAGCCGTGCTTCAGGCCCTACAGCTTCTTTTGGGGTGTCGTATAGCCCTGAGTTCGTTCAGTGCGAAACTGCAGAGACAAATTAATGACGAGAGCCTGAAGATCGTCGCTATTGCCACGCAGGGTGACGAGCAATATTCAATGGGAGCACTCTCGATCGTTGATTCGAAAAGCGGTTTCGAGGGGATGATTGTCTATTGCGGGCCACAGGGTGAAGAAGGCCCTTGTGTACTTTATGCTCCGCAGGGTCCGGGTGGCCGGAGCTGGTATGAGTTCCCGAGCTTCAGGCAGTTGACTTTCCATCTGGCTGACTGGATCGCTCAAGCCGAAGGGCGCAGTTACCTGAGCCGCCAGACCCTCGCCAGTGAACGCGCCAGCATCGACGCGTACATGAGACTCGTACAAGACTTGCCGACTCAGTGGCGTGGCATCCAGCGCGGCCCATGGTCGAATAGTGCAGAGGGTGCATTGCACAAGGCAGTTATGCAGCATGTCGATTGGCTGCGGGGAGAAATGGACGCGGTAGTGCCCGCAGGCTATCGCTCGGCTACCGCAGCCCGGCGCCAATGTTATGCCCGGCTGAACACCGAGCTCAAAGGTTTAACCCGACTTGCAAGCCGCGAGGCAGCGCTGATCAGTTACGAGGAATTCGCCCATGGGCTGATCAAGAAGTGTGCAGAGGAGGTCCTGGCGCAAAACGGCGAAACAGTCGACATCGATCCTGACCTGATTGTGGTAAGGCTTGATGCCTCGAAAGAGATGACCTTGTCCCGGATGATCATCGAGGAACATCACATTACCGAAGCCAGTGGTCCGGCCCACAACCCCGGAATCTACCCGTCCATTCGTCTATCTCCCGGTCATCCGCCTGTTTCCGACCTGCTGATCGAGTATTTGCCGGGCTGGTCAAGAACGTTGCGCCCAGGTGAGCAGTACATCGCCATGTTGAGGCGCGACTATCTGGATCAGGGCGCTCCGGGTTATGCCTTGAAGCGCGACGTCTTCCTGGATCTGCGGCGACATGAAATGCATCGATCAGCATTGGAAGAATTGTTCAGTGGTCATCTTGAACGCCAACAATTTGAGCAGCTCGAACGGCTCATTGATCAGCTGCGCGAAGCGGAACCTGGCGCAAGCCCGGATTCTGAAGATCCTGATTCCCCTCAACGCGAGGGTGTCTACACGTTTTATCTGCAAGATCGCCAGGTCGACGGCGTTTATATTTTCCGCCTCATGCGCAATGGCGTCGCCGAGGATCTGCTGTATACCCCCTATGCACCGGATTGCAGATCGTTCAGACCCTTGGCCGAGTTTGCCAAATCGGTAAAAACGGCGGGCCTTGGCAGTTATTACAGCAAGCGAGTCAAGTACACGCAGCAGAAAGTCGTCGGTGCATACCTCGAGAAAGTGAAGCGCAGCAGCATCGAGGACATCCCTCATTTGCAGTTCGATAGTCGAGTCCGCGATTTCTCCCGTTGCTACACCGATGCAATCGCTCAAATCATTGACGACGTTGATGCCAAGACTACCAGCCTTGGGGAGATCGTCGGCAAGCTGATCTACGATACCGCCGTCGCGGCGGTCGCCATTGCCAGCATTCCTTTTGCACCCATCGGACTCGCATTGAGTGCAGTCGTGATGACGAAAGCGGTGTTTGAGGGGGCTAAGGCGTATCAGGAAGGGGACTACGAGAAGTTGTTCTCAAGTTACCTCGATTGCATGATGGAACTGGCCACCATGCGCATCGGCAAATTGGGGTTCTCGGTGGCGCAGAAGGCCATTGCCAAACAGCTCGGGAATGTTAATACCTGCATGGGGGCAATCTCTGCGTGCACCGGCACAACGGTGGATCTGGCCGTTGTCAGCGAACTGATGAAGCAGTCGCTCGCCGAGCCTGATTCCAGCGAGCGAACGATCTTGATGTAATCCGGCTAGCCGATGACGGTGGACGGTTCATACCCCATCCGCCAACTGACGGCCCGGGTCGCCGCCAGCAAGCGCTGGGCCGCCGGGCCGTTTTCGTCGGCATGGAACAACGAGGCCGGGCCGACAATGGTCATCACGGCAGCCACCTGCCCGACGGCGTTGAACACTGGCGCGGACAGGGCATCGACGCCGGGCATCAACAAGCCGTGCACATGATGCAAGCCGCGGTCGCGGATCTGCCCGCAGAGCGTTTCATAGGCCTGATCATCGCCGAGGGGATGGGCGCTGACGGATTGCAGTTCCTGCTCGCGCAACTCGACGGTTTCGCGCTTGGGCAGGTAGGCGCCGAAGACCAGGCCGGTCGATGAACTGAGCAACGGCAATACCGAGCCCAATTGGGTCACCACCGTCACCGCGCGCACCGCCGGTTCGATATGCACCACGGTCGCGCCCTGGTTGCCCCACACCGCGACAAAACAGGTTTCGTTCAAGTCGTCGCGCAGTTCGGCCAATGGCAGGGCAGCAACTTTCAGCACGTCCATACTGTTGAGTGCCGCCAAACCGACGCGCAACGCTTCGCGGCCGAGCCCGTAATGGTTGGTCGCGGCATTCTGTTCGGCAAAACCACTGGCGATCAGCGCCTGCAGATAGCGATGAACCTTGCTCGCCGGCATTTGCACGTGCTCGGCCAGGCGCGACAGCGAAGTCGAGGGCGACAGCTCGGCGAGCGCCTTGAGGATGTCGGTACCCACCTCGGCGGAGCGGACTTTCTGTTTACCGTTGCTTTCAGGCTTTTCCATGGAGGGATCCCGGGACGAATGGGCGTCTTTATAGCTTGACGGTCAATACCAATCAAATTACGTTATGCGTAATCAGATTACGATAAAAACAACCCCGGCGTGCCATGATCGCTGTCATAGCGTGAAGGGCCATTGCCGACTCCCTGTTCAGGAGGCTCCATGAACTCCGATTCAAACGTCCAGGCGCTGGCCTATCAGTCAGGCTTTGGCAACGAATTCAGCAGTGAGGCATTGCCCGGCGCACTGCCCGTCGGCCAGAACTCCCCGCAAAAAGCGCCGTACGGTCTCTACACCGAACTGTTCTCCGGCACCGCCTTCACCATGGCCCGCAGCGAAGCGCGGCGGACCTGGATGTACCGCATTCAGCCTTCGGCCAATCACCCGGCGTTCGCCAAGCTCGATCGGCAACTGGCCGGCGGTCCGTTGGGCGAAGTGACGCCCAATCGCCTGCGCTGGAACGCGCTGGATATGCCCGACGAGCCGACCGATTTCATCGACGGCCTGGTGAGCATGGCGGCCAACTCTGGCGCGGATAAACCGGCGGGGATCAGCATCTACCAGTACTGCGCCAACCGCTCCATGGAGCGCGTCTTCTTCAACGCCGACGGCGAGCTGCTGCTGGTGCCGCAACAGGGCCGTCTGCGCATCGCCACCGAACTGGGTGTGCTGGAAGTGGCGCCGCTGGAAATTGCCGTATTGCCTCGCGGGTTGAAATTCCGTGTCGAACTGCTCGACCCGCAAGCGCGCGGCTACATCGCCGAGAACCACGGCGCGCCATTGCGCCTGCCGGACCTGGGGCCGATCGGCAGCAACGGCCTGGCCAATTCGCGGGACTTCCTGACCCCGGTGGCGGCCTACGAAAACCTGCAACAACCCACGACCCTGGTGCAGAAATTCCTCGGTCAGTTGTGGGCTTGTGAGCTCAATCACTCGCCGTTGAACGTGGTTGCCTGGCACGGTAACAACGTGCCGTACAAATATGACCTGCGCCGTTTCAACACCATCGGCACGGTCAGCTTCGATCACCCGGACCCGTCGATCTTCACGGTGCTGACCTCGCCGACCAGCGTCCACGGCCTGGCCAACCTCGACTTCGTGATCTTTCCGCCGCGCTGGATGGTGGCCGAGAACACCTTCCGTCCACCGTGGTTCCACCGCAACCTGATGAACGAGTTCATGGGGCTGATCCAGGGCGAGTACGATGCCAAGGCCGAAGGTTTCGTGCCCGGCGGCGCGTCGCTGCACAGCTGCATGAGCGCCCACGGGCCTGACGGCGAGACCTGCACCAAGGCGGTCAACGCCGACCTCAAACCGGCGAAAATCGACAACACCATGGCCTTCATGTTCGAGACCAGCCAGGTGTTGCGCCCGAGCCGCCATGCCCTCGATTGCCCGCAACTGCAAACCAACTACGATGCTTGCTGGGCCACGCTGCCCGCCACTTTCGACCCGACCCGGAGATAACCCATGACGCAAACTTCCATCACTCGCAGCTGGGTTGCTTCGGCCAACGATCATGCGGATTTCCCGCTGCAGAACCTGCCGCTGGGCGTGTTCAGCGTGAAAGGTTCGGCGCCGCGCAGTGGCGTGGCCATCGGCGACCATATCTTCGATCTGCAAGCGGCACTCGAGGCCGGCCTGTTCGAAGGCGCTGCAAAAGTTGCGGTCGAAGCCACCCGTGGCGGCCAGTTGAATGCGTTCTTCGAGCTGGGCCGCGAGGCTCGCGTGGCCTTGCGTGAACGCTTGATCGAACTGCTCAGGGACGGCAGCACCCTGCACGGCAAGATCGAAGCCCAGGGCGCAAAACTGCTGCCTCTGGCCGCGGATTGCGACATGCACCTGCCGGCGAAAATCAACGACTACACCGACTTCTACGTCGGCATCGAGCACGCGCAGAACGTCGGCAAACTGTTCCGCCCGGACAACCCGTTGCTGCCGAACTACAAGTACGTGCCCATCGGCTACCACGGCCGCGCCTCGACCATTCGCCCGTCGGGCACCGACGTTCGCCGTCCGAAAGGCCAGACGCTGCCGGCCGGCCAGACCGAGCCGACCTTCGGCCCGTGCGCGCGCCTGGACTATGAACTGGAGCTGGGCATCTGGATCGGCCAGGGCAATGACATGGGCGATTCCATCGCCATTGGTGATGCCGCCGATCACATCGCCGGTTTCTGCCTGCTCAACGACTGGTCGGCACGCGACATCCAGGCTTGGGAATACCAGCCGCTGGGGCCGTTCCTGTCGAAGAGCTTCATCACCAGCATTTCACCCTGGGTCGTCACCGCCGAAGCGCTGGAGCCGTTCCGCCGCGCCCAGCCTGCACGCCCGGAAGGCGATCCGCAGCCGCTGCCGTACTTGTTCGACCAGCGCGATCAAGCCGCCGGCGCTTTTGACATCGAGCTGGAAGTGCTGTTGCTGACCGAAGCCATGCGCGAACAGAACCTGCCTGCCCATCGCCTGACCCTGAGCAACTCGAAACACATGTACTGGACCGTGGCGCAAATGGTCGCGCACCACAGCGTCAACGGCTGCCAGTTGCAGGCCGGTGACCTGTTCGGTTCGGGCACCTTGTCCGGGCCGGAAAACGGTCAGTTCGGCAGCCTGCTGGAGATCACCGAGGGCGGTAAAAAACCGATCGAACTGGCCTCGGGCGAGGTGCGCAAATTCCTTGAAGACGGCGACGAAATCATCTTGCGTGGCCGTTGCAGCCGCGAAGGTTTTGCCTCCATCGGTTTCGGCGAATGTCGTGGCACAGTCGTGTCGGCGCGTTAAGAGGACGGGTCATGGAGCTCTTTACCTACTACCGCTCGACTTCGTCCTATCGGGTGCGGATTGCGTTGGCGTTGAAGGGCCTGGATTACCAGGCCCTTCCGGTCAACCTGATCGCGCCGCCAGGTGGCGAGCATCGGCAGCCACCGTACCTGGCCGTCAATCCCCAAGGCCGAGTGCCGGCCTTGCGCACCGATGAAGGCGACCTGCTGATCCAGTCACCGGCGATCATCGAGTACCTGGAGGAACGTTATCCACAGGTGCCGCTGCTGTCCACGGACCTCGCGGCCCGCGCCCGTGAGCGTGGCGTGGCGGCGTTGATTGGCTGCGATGTGCATCCGCTGCACAACGTCAGCGTGCTCAACCGGCTGCGCCAGTTGGGTCACGATGAACCGCAGGTGGTGGAGTGGATCGGGCACTGGATCACTCAAGGCCTCGCGACCGTGGAACAATTGATTGGGGAGGAGGGTTACTGCTTCGGGCCTGAGCCAGGTCTGGCGGATGTCTACCTGATCCCGCAGCTGTACGCGGCTGAGCGCTTCAACATCGCCCTTGAGGCGTATCCACGGATTCGTCGAGTGGCGGGGTTGGCGGCAGCGCATCCGGCGTTCATCAAGGCGCATCCGGCTAACCAGCCAGACACCCCATAAAGCCTCGCATGTACCTGTAGGAACCCGGCTTGCCGGCGAAGAACGATGACGCGGTATAACAGGTACACCGCAGCGCCGGGTACACCCGCATGTTCAATGAACGATGGAATTGGGCGGCAGGTGCCCCAGCCGCTCAGTCAGGCGAATCCGCTGGATCGGGTCGTCGCTGAGCAACAGCGCATGTTCCAGGTCGAAGCGCTCGGCATTCGGGCAGTCCAGCCGTTGGTAGAGGCTGGCCCGGGCCAGGTAGTCGGAGGCGCTGGCGTTGCCCAGTTCCAGCACGCGTTCGGCGTCGACCAGCGCGCCAATGTAATCGTCGTGGGAAAGGTGCAGCTGGCGCAAATTACGTGACAGGCGCTGGAGCATTTGCGCGGGGTCGGCGGTGAGCAGGTGCTCAGCGTTGAGTTTCAGGTTCGGGCCGTACTGGCGGTGCAGCAGTTCCCGGCAATCGTTGGGGTACAGGCGCCGGCCGCCGCAGGGGTCGAGCAGATGATCGGCGCCTGGCACCCGCAGCAGGAAATGCCCGGGGAAGTTGACGCCGACCAGGGGAATCTCCAGGCCTCGGGCCAGTTCCAGGGCGATCAGCCCCAGGGCCAGCGGTTGCCCGCGGCGACGCTCCAGGACCTTGTCGAGTAAAGCCACTTGCGGTCGCAAGGGCGCGAAGTCATCCTGGGCGAACCCCAGCTCGACCATGCGCCTGAGCAGGGGTTGCGCCAACTCGCTCACTGGTAGCATTGGCAAGCCGCCACTGATTCGCTGTTGCAGCTCCTTGAAGTGCGCCAATACCGACTCGGGTTTCACCTGGTTGTCATGTTCGACGGCAATCCACAGCGCCGCCTCGAACAGCGCAGGCGGTGATCGTTGCAAGCAGGCGAAAAACGATTGGCGCGGCGTCATCACAATCTCCGGGCTATGCCTCGTTTTAGACCGGTCTATGCCTTTCGTCCAGTACCGCACAGGCGCAATTGCGGTTATTTCCTAAAGCTTGTCTGGCGCCCTCGCTTATTCCGGTGCGCTTCTGCAATTTTTGGGCGCAAGCCTATACTGGCGTCTACAAGAAGTGATTCGGGAGCCCTACGATGTTCGCTCTCATGCAAAGCACTCGCCTTGAATCGCTGCATCTGAGCGTCGACCCGGCCACCGGGTTGAAGGCGGTCATTGCCATTCATAACAGCCGTCTGGGGCCTGCCCTGGGTGGCTGTCGATACCTTGCCTATCCCAGCGACGAATCTGCGGTCGAGGATGCGGTGCGCCTTGCCCAAGGCATGAGCTATAAGGCGGCGCTGGCCGGGCTGGCCCAGGGCGGCGGCGTGGCGGTGATTATTCGCCCCGTCCATGTGGCCAATCGCGCTGCGCTCTTTGAAGCCTTCGGACGTTGTATCAATCAGCTCGACGGGCGCTACATCACCGCCATCGACAGTGGCACCTCGGTGGCGGACATGGATTGCATCGCCCAACAGACCCAACACGTCACCAGCACCACGTCTGCCGGCGACCCCGCCCCTCACGCGGCGATGGGCGTGTTTACCGGCATTCGCGCGACGGCGATGGCCCGGCTGGGCAGCGATAATCTCGAAGGCCTGCGCGTCGCCATCCAGGGCCTGGGCAACGTCGGTTTTGCCCTGGCCGAACAGTTGCACGCCGCCGGTGCCGAGCTGCTGGTCAGCGACATCGACCACGGCAAGGTCCAACTGGCGATGGAGCAGCTTGGCGCGCACCCGATCGCCAACGACGCATTGCTTAGCACGCCTTGCGACATTCTGGCGCCGTGCGGCCTGGGTGGGGTGCTTAACAGCCACAGCGTGACGCAACTACGCTGCTCGGCGGTGGCCGGTTCGGCGAACAACCAACTGACCCATCTGGACGTCGCCGATCAGCTGGAACGGCGGGGCATCCTGTATGCGCCGGATTACGTGATCAACGCCGGTGGATTGATCTATGTTTCGCTCAAGCATCGTGGTGAAGAGTTGGGGACCATCACCGCGCATTTGTCGAAAATAAGCTCGCGACTCACTGAAGTCTTCGCTCATGCCCAGGCGGAAAAACGTTCGCCGGCTCGAGTGGCGGATGAGCTGGCGGAGAAAGTATTGTATCGATAAGAAGATCAAAAGATCGCAGCCTGCGGCAGCTCCTACAAAGGCTGCGATCTTTTGATTTTTACGACGTTGACTTCGCTGCTTTTGCAGCCTTGGCAGGCTTGGCCGGTGCCATTTGTTCGGCAGCTTCAACCACTTCAGGTACTTCAGGCACTTCAACCTGCGGCGCAGCTTCCGCTGGCGCCGTGAGCAGTTCGGACAAGGCGTCCGGCTGGCTCTTGAATGCCTTGGCGAACACATCGCGGTTCTTCGCCATGTAGATCCCGGCTTCTTCCACTTGCTGTTCGGTCAGGGACGGTACGGCTTTTTGCAACACTTCAGCCAGCAATTCGGCCAGCTCGAGCATTTTGTCATGACGGTCAGCTTCGGCTTTATCCATGAACAAGCGCTCCAGATCTCGGCTGCTGCGGTATACCACTTCGACGGCCATTCACCACCTCACATGCCTTCACATTTGTCAGTCTGATTCGACTACTGTATCTATATACAGCTAAGGATAAGCGAATCCTTTGGGTTTGGGTAGTGGCTTTTCAATGTAGGCCGGTTTCGGGATTTGTCAGGCCTCAGGTATGGGTAGCTGCGACCAAACGCCACGGAGCGCAGTTAACAGCGACTCGCCATCATGGTCGTGGCCTTGTTTCTGCATGCAGAACAACCGTCACGTCCAACCTGCATTATCCGGTCGAGTCGACCTAAGGAAGCATCATCGTGAAAATCAACTGGGCCGAAAAGCTGCGGCAGAACGTGCATGAACTGGCCGAGTCGCTGGGCAACCTGTTCGTCGAAACCTTCCACTACCTGGCGCTGTTCGCCATTGGTGCGGTGACCGCGTGGGCCGCGGTGATGGAGTTTCTCGGGATGCTCGAGAAGGGGGATATCAAGATCGATGACATCCTGCTCCTCTTCATCTACCTGGAACTGGGGGCGATGGTCGGGATTTACTTCAAGACCAACCACATGCCGGTGCGTTTCCTGATCTACGTGGCGATCACGGCGCTTACGCGACTGCTGATTTCCAACGTGTCCCATCACAGTCCACCGGACTTGGGGATCATTTACCTGTGCGGCGGGATTCTGCTGCTGGCGTTTGCGATCCTGGTGGTGCGCTATGCCTCCTCGCAATTTCCGTCGGTGAAGATCGAGCACCCGCACCGTAAAACGGGTGCGGGCTCGGGTGAACATCCGGAAGTGGAGAAGGGTGAACTTTAGAGCCTGATGGACGGGCGCGGCCGGTTTTTTACAGAGGGTGGCGGCAGGCTGCGCGTGCCGTCATCGGTCATGGCTTCGAGGATGGCCACCGCGCTGTGGCCTTGTTCGATCGCAATGCCGAACTGAATGCTTTGTACCAGGCGTTTGAGGCGTTGGGGATCGTTGCGTTGCTCGGCACTGATCATGCGTTTGGCTACTACGCGGCCACTGTTGGAGAGGGTCAGCATGATGCTGCCGTCCAGACCCTGAATGCTCAGGTTGATCTGATAATCCGCTGCAAAAGCATCGGTAATGAGCTGAAAAGGGTTGTCCATGATGCGTCACCGCTTGATTGAACGTGCAGTTGTTGACCGGCCATGATCGGGTTGGTTCGCAAACCCGGACCATCGGCCATTTCTCGTCAAATCGCCATCATTGTTCCAAGCGGGATGTAGCAAGGGGCATGCCGGAAAGATTGTCGGACAACAAACGGGGGCAAAAACACGGCGGGCACTGTGGTCCGCCTTGTTTTTGCCTACCCGTTTCAGGGCACTGACTGCCCGCATGCCACCAAACCGGTCAGCACTCCACCCAGTTCACTGCCAGGCCGCCACGGGATGTCTCTTTATACTTGTCGTGCATGTCGGCACCGGTGTCGCGCATGGTGCGGATCACCCGATCCAGGGAAATGAAGTGTTTGCCATCGCCGCGCAGGGCCATCTGCGTGGCGTTGATGGCCTTGACCGCAGCAATCGCGTTGCGCTCGATGCACGGCACTTGCACCAGCCCGCCGACCGGGTCGCAGGTCAGGCCGAGGTTGTGTTCCAGGCCGATCTCGGCGGCGTTTTCCAATTGCTCCGGCGTGGCGCCGAGCACTTCTGCGAGACCGGCGGCGGCCATGGCGCAGGCTGAGCCGACCTCGCCCTGGCAGCCGACTTCGGCGCCGGAGATCGAGGCGTTTTTCTTGCAGAGAATGCCGACGGCGGCCGCGCCCAGGAAGAACGCCACGACGTCATCGTCCGACGCATCAGGGTTGAACTTCATGTAGTAGTGCAGCACCGCCGGAATGATCCCCGCTGCGCCGTTGGTCGGCGCGGTCACCATGCGCCCGCCGGCGGCGTTTTCTTCGTTGACGGCGAGGGCGAACAGGTTCACCCATTCCATGGCCGACAGGGTCGAAGTAATGACGTTCGGCTTGCCGATTTCCAACAGGCTGCGGTGCAACTTCGCCGCGCGTCGCGGCACATTCAGGCCTCCAGGGAGGATGCCTTCGTGCTCCAGCCCCTGCTCGACACATTCGCGCATCACCGACCAGATGTGCAGCAAGCCCTGGCGTATTTCTTCGTCACTGCGCCAGGCCCGTTCGTTGGCCATCATCAGCTCACCAACCCGCAGACCGTGCTGGTTGCAAAGCTTTAGCAGTTCGGCAGCGCTGGAGAAATCGTACGGCAACACCACATCGTTGGCAGGCGCCACACCGGATTCGGCTTCCGCCGCCTCGATGATGAAACCGCCGCCGATCGAGTAGTACGTTTGCTCGAACAGTTCGCCAGTCTCGCCAGACGCGGTCAGGGACATGGCGTTGGGATGGTAGGGCAGGCTCTCGTCGAGCAGCAGCAGATCGCGGGACCAGTCGAACGCGATGCTCGGCTGGCCGGCCAGGGACAACTCGCCGGTTTCCCGCAGGGTATGGATGCGGCTGTCGATGGTGGTGGGATCGATACGGTCTGGCCATTCGCCCATCAGGCCCATTACGCAGGCACGGTCGGTGGCGTGACCGACGCCGGTGGCCGACAAGGAGCCGTAGAGGCGAATCTCCACTCGCCGCACATCGTTCAGCAGCGCCTGGTCGACCAGCGCCTGGGCGAAGGTCGCCGCGGCGCGCATCGGACCGACGGTATGGGAACTGGACGGGCCGATGCCGACTTTGAAGAGATCGAAAACACTGATAGCCATGCTAAAGCCTATTCCTGCAATGGGAGATGAATCGCTGCCATTTTTGTAGGACAAGCGCAATTTCAGCGATACTGCCTCCCTAGGTCCTACGTGACCAACGAAACTTCCTAAGAGAGCCTTTAGCAGGACTAAACGATGAGCCGTCAATTACACGCCCAGACTTATGTCTGGCTGCAGGTGTTTTCCTGTGCCGCACGGCACTTGTCGTTCACCCGTTGCGCCGAAGAACTGCACATAACGCCGGGGGCGGTCAGTCAGCAGATCAGGCAACTGGAGGAGCGCCTGGGTTTTCGCCTGTTTCACCGGCGTGCCCGGGGCGTGGAACTGAGCGCCGAAGGCCAGCGATTGGCCATAACCGTCAACGAGGCCTACGGCAGCATCGATGCGGAATTGCGCCGGCTGGACGCGGGCATGATCAGCGGCACGCTGCGGGTGCGTTCGATCCCTTCCTTCCTGAGCAAATGGCTGACGCCGCGCCTGCCGCGCTTGCAGCAGCGCTTTCCGGACATTCAGTTGCGCCTGGTGGCCGAAGACAGCAGCGTGCCGTTGCACGAAGGCGATTTCGACTTGGCCATCGACCTCAACGACGGCAGCTATCCGGGCCTGTTATCCACAGCCTTGCTCGACGAGCAGATTTTCCCGGTCTGCGCCCCGAGCCTGTTGCGCGGGCGTCCGCCGTTGCATGGCCCGGCGGACCTGCTGCATTTTCCGTTGTTGCATGACATCACCGCCTGGCGCGGCAGTTACGAATACGCGGAATGGGAGTTTTATCTGGATGCCATCGGCTTTGAAGGCGCGGATGTGCGGCGCGGACACACCTTCAATCGCAACCACCTGACCATCGAAGCGGCCATCGCCGGAATGGGCGTGGCCATCGCCCGACGCACGCTGCTCAATGACGAGCTGGAGCGGGGCGCATTGATCGTTCCGTTCGGCCTGGCGGTGCCCAATCACAAGCGCTACATGGTGCTCTACGCGCCAGGGGCGCTGAGCCATCCGGGGGTGCGGGCGGTGCACGACTGGCTGGTGGAGGAAGCGGGGATTTTTCGCGGCCTGCACCCGCTGTCGGAGGGGCAGATGTGAGAATTCGTGACGAAGGAGCGGGTCGACCCAACTCCCGACCTTAACAGCGCATTTACCGGTTGTCCGGCTTTTTTTGCGAATAGATATTTATCTTTTTCTAGGGGTTGAAATGTTCATCGTACAGACCGATTGTGTAACCAAGAGGTCACGGTGATGACGCCCAAGGGCTTAGCTGACCGGCCTCTCGCGAGCTAGCTGAAATAAGGGATGAACTATGCAAATCCAAGTCAATAGCGATAACCATATTCAAGGCAGTAAACGACTGGAGGAGTGGGTACGTACTACCATTGAGAGCACGCTCGAACGCTACGAAGAGGACCTGACACGCGTCGAGGTCCACCTGCGGGACGAGAACGGCGACAAGCCTGGTCCCCACGATATGCGCTGCCAGCTGGAAGCGCGGCCAAAAGGCCACCAACCGATTTCTGTCACCCATAAAGCCGCCAGCCTGGAACTGGCGATCGACGGAGCCGCCGAGAAACTCGAGCATGCGCTGGAACACCTGTTCGGCAAATTGCGAGGCAAACCACGCGCCGCTGTAGTGCCGTTCGAGCCGAGGGCTCGCGCTGATGTGCTCCTGGAAGAAGAGTTTCTTGAAAACGAACAGGCTGCGCAAAACGCCTGACGCCTGATTCACTTTTTACCTTCCCACCGAAAACGGGCCTGCATTGCAGGCCCGTTTTGTTTTTTGTACCTGCTGGAACCTGATCTCATCCGACAGTTTTGCGTATGAGAATATTTATCATTAATATTGCGCCTTGCTGGCCCCGTGACGTTCATGGGGCCTCACCCGGTTTCAAGGTCGCGACATGAAAGCCAAGACACTCCCTGTTTCCTATCGCCTGGCGGTCACTTCGCGGGTGCTGGCTGCCGTGTTCGGCGGCTATCTGGTGACCACGTTGGCCAGCGTGTGCCTGACGCTTTGGGCCCCCATGGCCCGCACCGAAGCGGTAGTGACCGGGATGATGAGCTCGTTCGTGGTTTATCTGCTGGCGGTGATCTGGTGTTTTGCCTGTCGCTCAGCGTGGCGGGCCTGGTTCGGATTGATCGTGACGGGCCTGGTTTTGGCAGCGGCAGCGGGGATGGGGTACTGGATGGAGCGGTCATGAAAGAGGGCTTTCGCCAGGCCATGGCCTGGCTGCACACCTGGGCCGGCCTGATTTTCGGCTGGCTGCTGTTTGCGATTTTCCTGACCGGCACCCTCGCTTATTTCAAGGACGAGACCAACCACTGGATGCAGCCGGAAATCCCCGCCCGTCCAGTGTCCACCGAGGCCAGCCTGGCGCTGGCCCAGGCCTATCTTGGGCAGCACGCCCCGGGCGCTGCGCGCTGGATCATCGATTTACCCAGTGCCCGCGATCCCCGCCTGTCGGTGCGCTGGCAGCAGACGCCGGCCAAGCCCGGCGAGCGCGGCCAGCTCACGGAGAAACTCCTCGACCCGCAAACCGGCAACCAAGTGCAGGGCCGCGAGACTCGGGGTGGCGAGTTCTTCTACCGCTTCCACTTTCAACTGCAAATGCCTTATCCGTGGGGCCGCTGGTTGTCGACCCTTGCAGCCATGGTGATGTTTGTCGCGCTGATCAGCGGCATCATCACCCACAAGAAAATCTTCAAGGACTTCTTCACCTTCCGTCCGCGCAAGGGCCAGCGTTCCTGGCTCGACGGGCATAACGCGGTGGGTGTGCTGGTGTTGCCGTTCCACCTGATGATCACCTATAGCAGCCTGGTGATTTTTATGGCGATGGTGATGCCGGCGAGCATCGTTGCCGCCTATAAGGGCGATGCCCAGGCGTTTTACAGCGAAGTTTTTCCGGCCGCCAATACGTCGCCAGCCGCTGGCAAACCTGCGCCTTTGGTGGCGTTGGCGCCCTTGCTGGAGCAGGCTCGCGGGCAGTGGTCGGGTGGTCGGGCCGCACGCGTGACGGTGAGCAATCCTGGCGATGCGAATGCCTCGGTGATCCTGGCCCGGGAAAGCGCGGACCGGGTGGTCTACGACTATGGCAGCGCCGTGACCTTCAATGGCGTGACCGGTGAACTGCTCGACTCGACACCACCACGAACCCTGCCCATGGCGATAGCCGGCGGATTCTATGGTTTGCACATGGGGCATTTCGCCGGCCCGATGTTGCGCTGGCTGTATTTCATCTGCGGACTGGCGGGCACGGCAATGATCGGCACCGGGCTGGTGATCTGGCTCGGCAAGCGTCAGCTCAAGCATGCCAAAAGCGGCGTGCTGCCATTTGAATTGCAGCTGGTGGAGGTCCTTAACATCGCCAGCATGTCGGGGTTGCTGGTCGCCGTCGCCGTATACTTCTGGGCCAACCGGCTGCTGCCGGTCGGCATGGTCGGGCGAGCGGATTGGGAGGTCGACAGCTTCTTTATCGTGTGGGGCTTGAGCCTGCTGCATGCCCTGGTCCGCCGGGGTCGCGCCGCGTGGGTGGAGCAGTTGACGCTGGCGGCGGCGCTGTTTGCCGCGGTGCCGTTGCTCAACGCCTTGACCACACCCTGGCACCTGGGCGTCTCGCTTGTTGAGGGTGATTGGGCCATGGCCGGTTTCGATCTGGCGTGCCTGGCCAGCGGCCTGCTACTGGGTTGGGCCGCCTGGAAAATGCAGC
The DNA here is from genome assembly GCF_035064975.1 of Pseudomonas sp. YuFO20. Taxonomy (NCBI): domain Bacteria; kingdom Pseudomonadati; phylum Pseudomonadota; class Gammaproteobacteria; order Pseudomonadales; family Pseudomonadaceae; genus Pseudomonas; species Pseudomonas sp. YuFO20. Next base: position 91,155 of record NZ_JAXDEO010000003.1, on the reverse strand, counting down.
GCGCAGAGCGGGCAAAAGCCCGTGGACAGCAACGCGCCCGATCGACCCATCTTGAGCAAGAGGCGAACTGAATGTTGCTGGTCTCGTTGCTCTGCTACGCCGGTTTCACGGCACTGTGTTTGTCCATGGATCGGCACCATGCCGACTTGCTGGGGCGCAAACCGTCGCAGCGCTTATGCCTGGGATTGAAGCTGGCTGGCGGGCTGTTGCTTGTGCTGTCGCTCTGGATCGCGGTGTCGGTCCCAGGCTGGGCGTTGGGGCTGGTGGAGTGGTTCGCGGTGCTGATGCTCAGTGCCTTGCTGCTGGTGTTGCTGCTGCCGTATCGCCCGCGCCTGGCGTTGGCGCTGGCCGGACTGAGCCTGTTGGCCAGCCCGATGGCCGCCATGGCGCAGTACTGAATCGATGACGCCTCCCGAATCCCCTGAGATCGAGCACGCCGAACCACGCTGCGCCCGTGCGCATTTTCTCCAGGTGTTTCTCTCCCAGCGTTCGCAAATGGAAGCGCTGGTGAATCGTCGCGTCGGTTGCCGGGCAACGGCGGCGGACCTGGTGCAGGACCTGTTCGTCCGTTTTTGGCGCCGCCCCCTGGTGCAGGTTGAAGAGCTCAGTACCTACCTGTTGCGCTGCGCCGGCAACATCGCCATCGACCATTTGCGCAGTGAAGGCACGCGGGTGCGGGCCAACGAAGGCTTGATGGCGCAACCGTCGGACAGCGTGGGTGGCGAACCGCAAGCGGCGCTGGAGGCGGGCAACGATCTGCGCCATGTCGAAGCGGCATTACGCGCGTTGCCCGAGCGCACGCGGCAGATCTTCCTGCTCAACCGCATCCATGGCCGCAAGTACGTCGAGATCGCCAAGGCCATGGGCCTGTCCCAAAGTGCCGTGGAAAAACATATGATGCGCGCGCTCGAGGCCTGCAAGGCCAGCCTGCGGGAGCCCGACCCGCGCACGCCAGGGAAAGCACCGTGAATAGCATCGAACGCGTCATGCCGACGCCCGCTCAGGAACAGCAAGCGCTGGCCTGGCTGAGTCTGTTGCATGACCAGCCCAGCAGTGGTGATCAGGTCACCTTCAGCCAGTGGTTGCAGGCCGACCCGGCCCATGCCGAGGCGTATGCCCGTGCCCAAGTGCTGTGGGAGTTGAGTGAAGTGCCGGCGCGCACGCTTGCCGATGAGGATGCGCTGGCCTTGCAGGGTTACCTCAACGCGATGAATCGCTCACGCCGCAGCAGCGTCCGGCGTTGGTCGGGTGCGCTGGCCATGGCGGCTTGCCTGCTGCTGATGATCAGCCTTGGCAGCGGTTGGCAGCCGTTGCGCTGGATCGATGACCTGGGCGCCGATTATGTCTCGGCACCGGGGCAAATCCGCACCGTCACCCTGGCCGACCATTCGCAAGTCACTCTCGATGCCGACAGTGCGATTGCCGTGGATTTCAGCGGTGGCGAGCGGCATGTGCAGGTGCGGCGCGGCGCCGGATTTTTCAGCGTGGTCCACACCGGAGAGCCCTTTGTGGTCGACGCCGAGAAGGGCCAGGCGCGGGTGCTTGGCACAGAGTTCGAGGTGCGCCTGCAACCCAAGAGGGCGCAGGTGACAGTGTTGTCGGGTCGGGTTGGCGTGACGGCGGACAGGAACGCGGAGCAGCAGATCCTGACGGCTGGCCAGCAGGTGGCCTATGGCGAAGGTTCGGCGCAGAAGCTCCACGCGGTGGACAGCGAGGCTCAGTTGGCGTGGCGCCAAGGTTGGCTCAATTACTACAAGGCGACGCTGGCCGATGTGGTTGAGGATTTGCAGCGGTATTACCCCGGGCGGATCGTGTTGCTCAATGATGAGCTGGCCAAGCGAACGGTTAGTGGCAGTTTTCCGAGCAAGGATCCGCAGGCGGTTTTGAGTTCCTTGCAGGGGGTGTTGGGGTTTGAGCAGCATCAGGTTCTGGGGCGTCTGATCATTTTGCGGTGAGGCCACTGGCCCTTTCGCTGGCTAGCCAGCTCCTACAGGTTGAACGCGGTCCCCTGTAGGAGCTGGCTTGCCAGCGAAGGCGTCAGATCAAACACCTCAACGTCCAAAAAAAATATTTCAACTTTCTGCTGAGGTAAAACCGAGTGCCATCCGTGTAGTGACTGAAACTGCGAGTCATTCGCATCCGTTGCGGTTCTACACAGGTCATGAGTCATGAAGTCCAGGGCAATATCGGGTTCGGTCAAACAGTGGTTGGGTGTGTCTGCGTTGAGCTTCGCGGCGTTGGCGCTGCTGCCGTTGAATGGGGTGATGGCCGCGCAGGCCAACGCCCGGCAAAGTTCGCTGTTCAGCTTTTCGATGGCCGCCAAACCACTGCCCCAGGCCTTGAGCGACTTCAGCCAAGTCACCGGCATCAGCGTGGTCTACACCGATGAAGCGCCTTACGCCCTCAATGCCCCGGCGCTCAACGGCCAGTTGAGTGCCGAACAGGCCCTGCAACGCTTGCTCAGCGGTTCTGGCCTGACCTTCCGCCGCATCGATGGCCACACCATGGCCCTGGAGCCGCTACCGATCGAGGGCGCGCTGAACCTGGGTGCCACCACCATTACCTCGGTGATGGATCAGTCCACCAGCTACCAGCCGCCACCCACCAGTTCGGTGATGCGCACCTCGACGCCGCTTCAGGAAATTCCCCAGACGGTCAACGTCGTCCCGGCCCAGGTCATTCGCGACCAGGCGCCGCGCAACCTCGATGACGCGCTGGCGAACGTCAGCGGCATCACCCAGGGCAACACGCTGGGCAGCACCCAGGATTCGGTGATGACCCGCGGTTTCGGCGATAACCGCAACGGCTCGATCATGCGCGACGGCATGCCGCTGGTGCAGGGGCGGGGCATGAACGCCACGGTGGACCGGGTTGAAGTGCTCAAGGGCCCGGCCTCGTTGCTCTACGGCATCCAGGATCCCGGCGGGGTGGTCAATATGGTCAGCAAGCAGCCGCAGCTTGATCCGTACAACGCCCTGACCTTGCGGGGCTCGACCTATGGCGAAGGCAAGAACGGCAGTGGTGGCACCTTTGACAGCACGGGCGCCCTGGGCGATTCCGGCTTCGCCTACCGCATGGTGCTGGACCACGAAGACGAAGAGTACTGGCGCAACTACGGCGTGCACCGCGAGACCCTGGTGGCGCCGTCGCTGGCCTGGTTCGGGGAAAGCACCAAGCTGTTGTTCGCCTATGAACACCGGGAGTTCCTGACCCCGTTCGACCGAGGCACGGTGATCGATCCCCGGGACAACCATCCGCTGGACATCCCCCGGGATCGCCGGCTCGACGAACCCTTCAACAACATGGAAGGGCGCTCTGACCTGTATCACTTCCAGGCCGATCACGAACTCAACGACAACTGGACAGCCCATTTCGGCTACAGCTGGAACCGCGAAACCTATGACGCCAGCCAGGTGCGCGTGACCGCCATCGACACCAACAAGGGCACGCTGACACGCAGCATGGACGGCACGCAGAATGCAATCAGCACCGACCGTTTCACCACCGCCAGCCTCGAAGGCAAGGTCGATGTCGCGGGCATGCAACACGACCTGGTGTTCGGGATCGATGACGAATACCGCAAGATCTACCGCGCCGACCTGATCCGCCAGAAAAGCCTGACCACCTTCAGCTACCTCGACCCGGTGTACGGCCGTGAAGTGCCAGGCACCACGGTCAGCCCGGCCGACAGTGCCCAGACCGACAAACTGCGCAGCGATTCGGTGTTCATGCAGGACTCGATCCACCTCACCGACCAATGGATCCTGGTGGCGGGCGCACGCTTCCAGGAGTACGACCAGTACGCCGGCAAAGGCGTGCCGTTCAAGGCCAACACCGACAGCAACGGGCAGAAATGGGTGCCGCGCGCCGGTCTGGTCTACCGCTACACCGATGAGCTGTCGTTCTATGGCAGCTACACCGAATCGTTCAAGCCCAACTCGACCATCGCGCCGTTGAGCGGCAGCAGCACAGTGCTCGATGGCAGCATTGCGCCGGAAGAAGCCAAGTCCTGGGAAGTCGGGGCCAGGCTGGAAATGCCGGGCCGCGTAACGGGCAACATCGCGCTGTTCGACATCAACAAACGCAACGTCCTGGTGGCCAATTCCGAAGGCCCGGTGACCCTCTACAGCGCGGCGGGCGAAGTGCGTTCCCGCGGCCTGGAAGTGGATTTGAGCGGCCAGCTCAGCGACCGTTGGAGCATGATCGGCAGCTATGCCTACACCGATGCCGAAGTGACCGAAGACCCGGTCTACAAAGGCAAGCAGCTGCAGAACGTGGCCAGGAATAGCGGCTCGCTGTCGGCGGTGTACGACTTTGGCAGCCTCATCGGTGGCGATCAGCTGCGGGTGGGCGCAGGCGCGCGTTATGTCGGGGAGCGAGCGGGCAATGCCGTGAATGATTTCGACCTGCCGAGCTATACCGTCGCCGATGCGTTCGCCACGTACGACACCCAGCTCGATGGGCAGCGGGTCAAGTTTCAGCTCAACGTGAAGAACCTGTTTGACCGCACCTACTACACCTCGGCGGCGAGCCGGTTCTTCGTGTCGATGGGGGATTCGCGGCAGGTGACGTTGTCGAGTACGTTGGAGTTTTGATGAGGGCCTTGAGTCTTTTTGTACTGCCACTGAGCACCCTTGTCGAGTGGCGACAAGGGTGTCGAGCGCTACTTGCAGTGGGTTACAGCTGAGTTCGATTCAGGTCCCAAACATCAATCGTTCCTTTCGCGTCAGCAATTGAATCCTGGCCTTGCGATTCACGCCAAATGGAAAAATCAAAATGAGCTTTGAGTATCCCTTTCGCAAGATCAATTTCGATAATCTGAATTTTCCCAATGATGGGGGCGGGTGTATAAATCTGATTTGGGTTTTCTTGGACGTACCAGATTCGTTTAATCGCCTGATCCCCAATAAGATAGGTATTGGGTGTGATGCTTTTATCGAAGTTGAAAACCCAATGTCGGTCATTGTCTACGGCTGAAATTTCAACTTGATCGAATTGGGTGGTTCGAAAGAAAACTTTTTGGCTTTTGAACGTTGGGTGGTGGGCGCCAAATACTGCATCCAAAGAGCCGGACGCAGGAGGGAGGTTGGCTAATACTGTAAGGTTTGTTTCGAATTGTTCAGTTTTGGACATAATATATAACTCCGTTGGGGAGTTATAATAATCGGTCCTCAGTGCTGTCATGGCTACTGTCATATCTGACGGGTTTTCAATGAAAACGAATAATAGTTCGCGATAAGTGATCCAATTATTGTCGTGAAAATTCGATCTACCGCAACCAGACCTGCCGATACTCCCCCGGAGTTCCACCTGAAGCCTGCCGAAAGCGATTGGTAAAATGACTCGCACTGGCAAACCCACACGCCAACGCAATCTCCCCCAACGGCTGCGAAGTTGAGCGCAACAATTCCCGCGCCCGGCTCAGCCGACGTGCCAGCACATATTGATGCGGCGGCAACCCAAAGCTCTCACGAAACATCCGCGCAAAGTGGTACTCCGACAGCGCACACAGCGCAGCCAACTGTCCCAGGCTGATGGCCTCGGCCAACTGACTGTCGATGAACTCCACCAACAACCGGCGCTGGTGTGCAGCCAATCCGCCCTTGAGGCGCAAATCCTGACGAGCACCGACCTGGCTGAGCAGCGCATGGGCGAGCATCTCGTGGGCCAGGCTGCTGGTGAGCAGGCGTTCACCCGGTTCGTCCCAGTTGAGGCTGATCAAGCGTCGAAAGCGCGCCGCCTGCTGCGGGTCATCGAGAAAGGTTTGCTCGCGCAACTGCATTTGCCGGGGCTCGCGATCGAGCAGGGTGACGCAGCCCAGGGCAAATTGCTCGGGGCTGAAATACAGGTGTGCCAGGCGAATGTCGCCGTTGATCACCCAGCCTGACTGATGCTCGGCCGGCAGGATGCACAGTTTGTCCGGGCCGCCCTTGGTGCCGGGCTGGTCACGGCGGAAGGTGCCGGTGCCGCCGGCGATGTAGCAGGACAAGGTGTGGTGACTCGGCGCTGCGTAGTCCTGGGCGTCGTGATGGTTGCTCCACAGGGCCGCAGCCATGCCGTCACCGAGCTCGGCGCTGTGCTCCAGGCGAGCATTGGGCGAGCGGTTGAGGGCTTGAAAGACTTGCAGGTTTTCCAGTGCGGGCATGATCGTTCTCTCCAACGCCTTGCATCCTACTCCGTAGGCGTTCGCCTGCCAGCCCGTCGCCGGACAAAAGCGCAAGATTATGCAAGTGCGGCGCATCGTGGCGCAGGACACTGGGCACCTAGCCGAGGAGCCTTTGTCATGAACCTTTCGTTGTACCTGCTGACTGTGTTGATCTGGGGCACCACCTGGATTGCCCTGAAATGGCAACTGGGCGTGGTGGCAATTCCCGTGTCCATTGTCTATCGCTTTGGTTTGGCGGCGCTGGTGCTGTTCGTGATCCTGTTGCTCAGCCGCCGCCTGCAAGTGATGAACCGCCGCGGGCACCTTATTTGCCTGGCGCAGGGGTTGTGCCTGTTCTGTGTCAACTTCATGTGTTTCCTCACCGCCAGCCAGTGGATCCCCAGCGGCCTGGTCGCCGTGGTGTTTTCCACGGCTACGCTGTGGAATGCGCTGAATGCACGGGTGTTCTTCGGCCAGAAAATCGCCCGCAATGTGCTGATGGGCGGCGCCTTGGGCTTGCTCGGCCTGGGCCTGTTGTTCTGGCCCGAGCTGGTCGGGCACACCGCCAGCCCGCAAACCTTGCTCGGCCTGGGCCTGGCCCTGTGCGGCACCTTGTGTTTCTCGGCGGGGAACATGCTGTCGAGCCTGCAGCAAAAAGCCGGGCTCAAGCCGCTGACGACCAATGCCTGGGGCATGGCCTACGGCGCGGCGATGTTGTGTGCGTGGTGCCTGGCCAAGGGCATTGCCTTCGACATGGAATGGAACGCACGCTACATCGGCTCGCTGTTGTACCTGGTGATCCCCGGTTCGGTCATTGGGTTCACCGCTTACCTGACCCTGGTCGGGCGCATGGGGCCCGAGCGCGCAGCCTATTGCACGGTACTGTTTCCGGTGGTGGCGCTGAATGTCTCGGCGTTTGCCGAAGGCTACCAATGGACCGCCCCGGCACTCGTGGGCCTGGTGATGGTCATGCTGGGCAACGTGCTGGTGTTTCGCAAGCCCAGGGCGAGCGCCCACCCCGTGCCGGGAAAGCTGGCTTGAGCAGCAGGCTGTTCAGTTGTCTTTTACGGCGGTGAGATAGATAAGGGCGAGAAACATGTATTCAATGTTTCTTTGTGCCCAATCATTGGCGTAGCGTTGAGCAGAGTACTCCAGGTCAAACCATTCATTGAGTATGGTGACGTATAGAAGTTGATAAACAATGATGCCTATCACGAGACCGGCGATCGCGTATTTTTTTGCCTCGTGAAACTCTGGGCGTGGTGCATCGACTTTTCGGCAAAGCTGATAGGTCCCCACCAGGCAGCTGAAAGTAGAAAGGGTCTCGAGCGAAATGATTGCCCAGTAAAAGCGATGATGAAACATATTTGAGCTGATTGCCCTGTAGCGTCGGGAGTCATTGCCTTCGGTATTGCTCATGCTGATGATGCGCCCGATATAGTCGGCGTATGCCGCATAGTCGGTGACATTGTTAATGAGCGTCATCAGTCCGAACAGTGCCGCTGTCAAGACAATCAGTATTTTGCTCCGCCTTATCACACAGATGGTGGTTAGTTTATTCATGGGGGTATTCTCCGAGTGCACGTTTGGTGCTCTTTTAATCGCTCGGAGTTTATAACTGTTCAGACAAGTTCGGCCGGAGACTGCATTGCAAGTTATGTCGTCTTTCAATAGCCATTCAGCGTTTTTTTAATGTTGCGCAAAGTGGCACGTCCAGCCAGAGACGTGCCATCGTTCAATCAGCCTTTCCAAACCTGCGGGTTGACCAGATCTTGTGGGCGCTCACCCAGCAAGGCACTGCGCAGGTTCGCCAGGGCGCGGTTGGCCATGGCGTCGCGGGTTTCATGGGTGGCCGAACCGATATGCGGCAAGGTCACGGCGTTTTTCAGTTGAAACAGTGGTGATTCGGCCAGCGGTTCTTTTTCATACACATCCAGCCCGGCGCCGCGGATGCGGTTGCTTTGCAGCGCCTCGATCAGTGCCGGCTCATCTACCACCGGACCACGGGCAATGTTCACCAGGATCGCGCTCGGCTTCATCAGGGCCAGTTCGCGATGGCTGATGAGGTGCCTGGTTTTCTCGCTGAGCGGGACCACCAGGACGACGAAGTCGGCTTCAGCCAACAGCTCGTCCAGGCTGCGCATCTGCGCGCCGAGTTCCTGTTCCAGCGAAGTCTTGCGGCTGTTGCCGCTGTAGATGACCGGCATGTTGAAGCCCAGGCGACCACGGCGCGCGATGGCCGCGCCGATATTGCCCATGCCGACGATGCCCAGGGTCTTGCCGTGGACGTCGCAGCCGAACAGCGGGGTACCGACGCTGGCTTGCCATTGACCTGCCTTGGTCCAGGCGTCGAGTTCGGCGACGCGGCGCGCACTGCTCATCAGCAAGGCGAAGGCCAGGTCGGCGGTGCTTTCGGTGAGCACGTCCGGCGTGTTGGTGAGCATGATCCCGCGCTCGTTGAAATAGGCCACGTCATAATTGTCATAGCCCACCGAGACGCTGGACACGACTTCCAGCCGGGCGGCGTTTTCCAGTTGTGCGCGACCCAGCTTGCGACCGACCCCGATCAAACCGTGGGCATGGGGCAGGGCTTCGTTGAACTGGGCGTTGATGTCGCCCTTTTTCGGGTTCGGCACGATGACGTCGAAGTCTTGTTGCAGGCGTTCAACCATTTCTGGCGTGACGCGGCTGAAGGCGAGGACGGTCTTTTTCATGGGCAAAGGGCTCTTCGGGCGCAGGAGAATGGGTGGAAAGCTACAAGCTTCAAGCGCCAGGCCGCAAGTTAAAAGCTACCCGCAGCGCTTTTAACTTGACGCTTGCAGCTTGGAGCTTGCAGCTGCCATTCCGCTATACTGTCGACTTTCGCGGCTCGCTGACCGGGCCCGACACAGTGTGCATCACCCGGAGCTTTTCATGACTTCCCCGAAACAACCGCCGGTAGCCGACGCCTTGGGCGCCGAACAGGCAGAGCTGCCAGGCAGCGTCGACTCCAGCGCTGACAGCGAGACCAAACCCGCTATCCCGGCGTTCAAGTTCCCATTCAAGCCGGGTGAGCTGCAGGCCAACAAGGACGCCAGCCAGCCGTGGTACAAGAATGGCGCCAGGAATGGCCACACCAAGACGCCGGGGATGGCGCCTCCGGGTACACGCCGTTCGATGGGCAAGCGTTAGGTTTCAGGTTTATCCAGCGGGCCATCGTGGCATCAAGCCGCCCGCAATGAAATAAACGCGTAGTCGGCGGGTGTCTCGGTTACCACCTGCGCACCCGCCGCCATTACGCGCCCCGCGATATCGTCCCCCGAGACATGAAACTGCCATTCGCTTTCCCATACCGGTAACGTCTGCCCGGCCAATTCGTCGATGATCGTGGCGAACTCGGTCATGTCCGGCAGGTAAGCGGTAAACCCGTCGCCCTTGAGGGCCGTCGTACGAATCCCCAATAAGGCGCAAATCGCATCCTTGATGCGGATGTCGTCGCGATCCGCCTGGCGGGAGCGCTGGATAAGTTGTGCCAGTTCCGGATCCACCAGTTGGCCACCGACAATCAGCTGCGGCCCTGTTTCCCACGATTGCGGCGGGCATTCCTTTGCGGCGATGTTCAGGGGAATGTGCGGATTGATCTCCATCGGGTAGATGCGGCACACCAGCGGCCGGCGTTCGTAGATGCGGCACAGGTTGTCCTGGTCCAGATGACGGCAGGCACCGGTGCTATAGGCGGCAAAAGTGATGGCCACGTAAACCTCGCAGGCGCCGCTGCGCACCAGCGCCGAGCGCGCTTCGGCATGCTCGCGTTGCTGCGCTGGCAGGCCCAGGCCATTGCTCAGGAAGGCTTCCACCAGCACTATCACCTGGCCACCGTCAGCTGCCCACATCCGGGCTTCGGGCAGGGTCAGGGGTACGTGGTGGTCATTGCAGCATTTGCCACAGCCTACACAGGAAAACGTCGTATTCATTGAGCAGTCAGTCGCATCCGAGGACAGTCAGCGGCGTCGGAATGTCGCCGCGAAGCTTGCTGTGGAAGCAAGTTATGCGCCACGGTGCTATTTCATCCCCAGGCGCTTGGCCATCCGTCCGAGATTGGCCCGGTCCAGGCCCAGCTCCCGGGCAGCGCTCGCCCAGTTGTGATGGTGGCGCTCCAGGCAGGCGCCGATCAATTGGCGCTGGTAACGCTCGGTGGCTTCGCGCAAATCTCCCGTCACCGATTCGACGTCGACAACGGCGGCTTGCTCGGCGCTGACTTCGACGCCGGCTTCGACACGGGCATGGGGCAGGTCGAGGTCGGCGGCACTCAAACTGAGGATCTTCGGCCGATCCTTGCAGTTACCCAACGCCTTCAATGCACTGCGGCCGATCAGGTGTTCCAGCTCGCGCACATTGCCGGGCCAGTCGTAGGCCAGCAACGCCGCTTGGGCGTCGGTGCTCAGGCGCAGGCTGTTGAGGCCCATGCGCGAGCGGTTCTGCTCGAGGAAAAAACCGCTGAGCAGCAACACATCCCGCCCGCGATCCCGCAGCGCCGGGACCAGCAGGGGATAGACACTGAGGCGGTGATAGAAGTCGGCGCGGTAACGGCCACTGCGCACTTCCTCGGCCAGGTCGCGGTTGGTCGCCGCGATCAGTCGCACGTCGACCTGATGCTCCTTGTCCGAACCCAGTCGCTGCAGCTGGCCGCTTTGCAGCACCCGCAGCAGTTTGGCCTGCACCGTCAGCGACAGTTCGCCGACTTCATCGAGAAACAGCGTGCCGCCGTTGGCCAGTTCAAACTTGCCACGGCGATCGTTCAGCGCCCCGGTAAAGGCGCCGCGGACATGCCCGAACAGTTCGCTTTCCACCAGCGTATCCGGCAGCGCGGCGCAGTTGAGGCTGATGATCGGTTTGTCGGCGCGAGGCGAGGCGGCATGGATGGCCTGGGCCACCAGCTCCTTGCCGACCCCGGTTTCCCCGGTGATCAGCACCGTCAGATCGCTGCCGCCCACCAGGTCGATCTCTTCCACCAGGCGTTTGTGCGCCTTGCTTTGGCCGATCATCTCGCGGTGTTGCTGGCCGCTGGCCTGGCGGTAGACCTCGGCGCGCTGGTGTTCGTCTTCGACTCGGTTATTCAACCGCTCGATGCGTTCGGCGGCGTTGACGGTGGCCGCGGCGAGGCTGGCGAAGGCTTCCAGGGCATCCAGCTCGACCGGTTCGAACTGTTCCGGATTGAGCGCGTCGAGGGTCAGCAGGCCCCACGGCCGCTCGTCGATGAACAGCGGGCAGCCCATGCAATCGTGGACTTCCAGGTGATCATCGAGACCATCGACCAAGCCGTCATAGGGGTCAGGCAGGTCGCTGTCAGCGGCGAACCGGGTGGGACCGGTGCTGCCGAGCAGGGCCTGGAAACGCGGGTGCTCGCTGACCTTGAAGCGCCGACCGAGGGTGTCGGTGCTCAACCCGTCGACGGCCAGCGGCACCAGCCATTCGCCATCGAGGCGCAGCAGGGCGGCCGCGTCGCAAGGGAGCAGGGCACGCATGGCTTCCAGCAGGCGCCGATAGCGCTCGCCTTCGGGGAGTTCACGGGACAGGTCGGAGACCAGGGGCAGCAGGGCGGTTAACAGGGATTTTGCAGTCATAGTGACTCCATGTAGTCGATGTGACTATAGATCACGCTGTGTCGATATGACTACTTTGTTATTAACTCATTGATTTATATGGTTTTAATTCTTGGCACGGAAACTGATAAGCATAGGGCAACTGTTAAGAAACCCTCGTTGCCCAGGAGTCACTCTATGCTCAGCGTTCAAGACCGTGCCATCGTCAAATCCACTGTGCCGCTGCTGGAAAGCGGTGGTGAAGCGTTGATCACCCACTTCTATCGCATGATGCTGTCCGAGTATCCAGAAGTGCGCCCGCTGTTCAACCAGGCCCACCAGGCTTCCGGCGACCAGCCGCGCGCCCTGGCCAATGGTGTGTTGATGTACGCCCGCCACATCGATCAGCTCGACCAACTGGGCGACCTGGTGGCCAAGATCATCAACAAGCACGTGGCCCTGCAGATTCTGCCGGAACACTACCCGATTGTCGGCAAGTGCCTGTTGCGTGCCATTGCCGAAGTGCTGGGTGAAGAAATCGCCACCCCTGAAGTGATTGCGGCATGGGCGGCGGCCTACGGGCAACTGGCGGACATTCTGATCGGTGCCGAAAAAAGCATCTACGACCAGAAAGAGCAGGCACCGGGCGGCTGGCGCGGGGCGCGGGAATTCATTGTGGTGGCCAAGGTCGAGGAGAGTGCGGAAATCACCTCGTTTTATTTCGAGCCGGCCGACAAGGGGCCGATTCTGGCCGCCGAGCCAGGCCAGTACATCGGCATGAAACTGATCCTCGATGGCGAAGAGATCCGTCGCAACTATTCGCTGTCGGCCTTGGCGAACAAGGGCCAGTACCGCATCAGCGTCAAGCGTGAAACCGGTGGTCGGGCCTCCAATCATTTGCACGATCAACTGCAGGTAGGGGCGAGCATCCAGCTGTTCCCGCCATCGGGCGAGTTCACCCTGAGCGCCAGCGACAAGCCGCTGGTGTTGATCAGCGGCGGTGTCGGCATCACCCCGACCCTGGCGATGCTGGAAGCAGCATTGCAAACCGAGCGGCCGGTGCACTTTATCCACTGCGCGCGCAATGGCAGCGTCCACGCCTTCCGCGACTGGATCGACGGGCTGGCCGAGCGTCATCCGCAACTCAAGCGGTTCTATTGCTATGCCGAGGATGATGGCGTCAGCCCGGCGGCGCACAAGGTCGGGATGTTGAGCCAGGAACAACTGGCCGCCTGGTTGCCCGAAGAGCGCGACCTGGACGCTTACTTCCTCGGGCCGAAGGGCTTCATGGCGGCGGTCAAGCGTCACCTCAAGGCGTTGGGTGTGCCAGAGAAGCAGAGCCGTTACGAGTTCTTCGGCCCGGCTTCCGCCTTGGAGTAAACATCGCTCTGTAGGAGCTGGCTTGCTGGCGATGCAGGCACCGCGGACTGTCAGGAACCGTGGTGATGCGATCGCCAGCAAGCCGGCTCCTACAGGCGATGCGGGCGCTGCGGACTGTCAGGAACCGTGGTGATGCGATCGCCAGCAAGCCGGCTCCTACAGGCGATGCGGGCACCGCGGACTGTCAGGAACCGTGGTGATGCGATCGCCAGCAAGCCGGCTCCTACAGGCGATGCGGGCGCCGCGGTCTATCAGGAAAACCCGGGTGATGCGATCGCCGGCAAGGTATGGTTTCAGCCTTTGAGTTCCTTCAAATGCTTGTACACCGTCGCCCGCCCCATGTTCAGCACATTGGCCACATAGTTGGAGGCGCTTTTGCCTTTGAAGGCGCCTTCGGCGTGCAGGGCCAGCACCAGTTCGCGTTTGTGATCGCGGGTCAACAGGTTCAGGCTCAGCTGGCGTTCGCGCAGCCACGCGTGGAGAAAGGTGTTGATCCGTTCCTGCCAGTCATCGCGGAACAGTGAGTCCGGCTGCGGAATCAGCTTGGTCGGCGACAGGAACAGATCCAGCGCGGCCTTGGCATTCTCGAACAGCGAAATATTCAGGTTGATGCACAGCACCGCCAGCGGGTGTCCCTCACGGTCGCGCAGCACGGTGCTGAGGCTGCGGATCTTCTGACCATCCCAATTGAGCTTTTCGTACGGCCCGATGTTGCGTTCGCCGACATCGTCGCCGAGCATGTCATCCAGCGCCGAATCGTCACCGATTTCCCGTTTCGACAGGTTGTTGGCGATGTAGTCGACCTTTTGCGTGCGCAGGTCGTGCAGCACTACTTCGGCGTGGGGAAAAAACAGCGTGGCGATGGCATCGGCAATCGCCCGGAAGTTATCCAGGGACGTGTCGTTCAGGGCAGGATCTTGTTCAGGTGCGTTCATACAATGGGGCTCCGGGGCAGCTTCAGCGCCCCGTGATTCAGGACGCTGAAAGTGTGCCGCAATCGAGTCGGCGCGTCACCTGAGGACAATAGTCAGCCCAGGCGGGCAGGGGACAGCATGCCGGCGTTCAGACCGAAACGGCTGAGGGTTTCGGGCAGGGCTTCACCGCGCACGAGCGCAGCACTGGCCTGGCCCATGGCCGGCGAGGTCTGGATGCCGTAACCGCCTTGTGCCGCCACCCAGAACAGCCCCGGCACCTGCGGATCGAAACCGGACAGCAAGTCGCCGTCGCTGACGAAACTGCGCAGGCCGGCCCAGGTTCGGGTCGGGCGGCGGATGGTCAGGGTGGTGGCTTCTTCGATCTGGTAGATGCCCATGGCGATGTCCAGTTCTTCGGGCTGCACGTCGTGGGGTTCCACCGGGTCGGCGTTGGCCGGCGAGCCGAGGAACATGCCGGCGTCGGGTTTCATGTAGAAGGATTCGTCGAGGCTGACCAGCATCGGCCAATGGTGGATGTCCACGCCTTCGGGGCCGGCAAAGATGAAGGCCGCGCGGCGCTTGGGTTGCAGGCCCAGCGGCCGGGCGCCGGCCATTTCACCGATCTTGTCGGCCCAGGCGCCGGCGGCGTTGATGATGACTGGCGCGCTGAAGGTCTGGTCCTTGGTTTGCACCTGCCACAGGCCTGCGCCATCACGGGTCAGGCTCAGGACTTCGCTGTCGGTATGGACTTCGCCCTGGTTACGGCGGATTCCCCGCAGGTAACCCTGATGCAGGGCATCGGTGTCGATGTCGCTGGCGGTCGGATCGTAGATCGCGCCGTGGACTTTTTCCCGGCGCAGGATCGGCACGAGCGCGCAGGCTTCGTCGGCGCTGAGCAACTGCATTTGCGGCACTGTGGCTTTGGCACTCAGGTACTGGTTATTCAGTTCGGCCGGGTCACCGGTCAAGTCCACGGTCATTTCGCCGCGTGGGGTCAGCAGCGGGTGTTCGCAGAAACCGGTCGGAGGGGCGTCGAAGAAATCCCGGCTGGCCTGAGTCAGCGCCCGCACTTGCGGGGTGCCGTAGGCGGCGGTGTACAGCGCGGCCGAACGGCCGGTGGAGTGATAGGCCGGATGGGATTCGCGTTCGAGCACGATGACGCGTGCGTGCTGCGACAGCCAGAAACCGGTGGAAGCGCCGGCTATCCCGCCGCCGATGATGATGAAGTCTGCCTGGCTCATGAATGTCTCCTGTGAAACACAAATGCCGAAGGTTCGATGATCCCTGTAGGAGCCGGCTTGCTGGCGATGCAGGCGCCGCGGTCTGTCAGGAAAACCGAGGTGATGCGATCGCCAGCAAGCCGGCTCCTACAGGGATGTGTGGTGTCAGGGGTGCAGGCGGTAGATGGCATTGGCCAGTGCGATGTCTTCCAGGCCCAGGCCGATGGAGCGGAAAAACACGTGACGGTCGTAGCCGGGGCGCTGCACTTTCTCGCTGAGCAGGTCGGGCAAGTCGCCGACAATCGCCTTGTTATCCCAGCCATGCTGTTCGGCGGCAATCAGCATTTCACCCGCCGAGCCCGGGGTGGTCACACGGTAGTCGCAGAATACCTGCATGTCGTTGAGGCTCAGCGGCGGTACTTCGTGGGCGCGCGGGGCGTTGGTGCTGATCGAGGTGATCAGCGCCGGTTTGCGCAAGCTCGACGGATCGATCACGGGCCCTGCGGACGAGGTGCACAGCATGATCACGTCGGCGTCCTGAACGGCAGTCTCGCGATTGTCGACGATGTTCAGGCGTGGCTCGATGTTTTTCAGCAGGCTCACCGTTTCAGCATCTTCGCTCAGGCTTGGCGAGTACAGGCTGATGTTCTGCCATTCGCGCAGACCTTTAACGTAATGCAGGTGCGCCTGGGCCACTTTGCCGCTGCCGATGATTGCCAGGCGACTCGCTGTGAGCGGCGCGAGGGCATCGACCGCCACCGCCGTGGTCGCGGCCGTACGGGCAGTGGTCAGTTCGCCAGCATCACACAACAACAGCGGCTGGCCGGTCTGCATCGACATCAGCAAGGTCCACGCGGTCACCAGCGGCCCTTGCTCGCCCACGATGTAGGGCGAGGTCTTGACCCCGTACACGCCCTCTTCGGCCAGCACGCCCAGGTAGTTGATGAAGTCGCCGGCACCCCGGGGAAATTCCACCAGTTGCTGTGCCGGTTGCACGGCTTGCCCGGCAGCCAGGTCGCGGAACAGTTTTCGCAGGATCTGCGGCACGTCGACCTGGGCCAGCAACTCGCGGGCCTGGGATTGGTTGATCACGTAGGGGGTGCTGGTCATGGTGGCTCCGTGAGTGGCGAGTAAACTAATTTGTCCATTATGGACTTTTAGTTATCGCGAGCAAGCGCCTGTTGAAAAAACCAGACGAAAAAAAAGCGCAGTCCGTTTCCGGCTGCGCCTTTTCCTGCAAGTCGCCCGTTACGGCCGCTTGCGCTCAACCGCCCGCAATAGATGCGTCGGTGGGGTTTCACAGCTGATCTTGCGACCGAGTTTTTCTTCGATGGCCGGCAGCTGGTAGGAGTCGTCTTCACCGGCAAAACTGATGGACACTCCATCGGCGCCAGCGCGACCGGTACGGCCGATGCGGTGCACGTAGTCGTCCGGGACTTCCGGCAACGTGAAGTTGATCACGTGGCTGATGCCGTCGATGTGGATGCCGCGACCGGCCACGTCGGTGGCCACCAGTACGCGGATCTTGCCTTCGCGGAAACCTTCCAGGGTCTTGATCCGCTTGTGCTGCGGCACGTCGCCGGACAGCTGCGCGGCGTTGACGCCATCGCGCACCAGGCGTTCTTCGATGCGCCGCACTTCATCCTTGCGGTTGGCGAAGACGATGACCCGCTCCCAGCCATTGTCACTGACCAGGTTGTAGAGCAGTTTGTATTTGTCGGCACCGGCTACGGCGTAGATGTGCTGTTCGACGTTTTCGCTGGCCACGTTCTGCGACTCGATCTCGACGATGGCCGGGTCGGTGGTCCATTGCTTGGCCAGGTTCATCACGTCTTCGGTGAAGGTCGCCGAGAACAGCAGGGTTTGACGCTCGTTCTTCGGCGGCGTCTGGCGAATGATCTGGCGTACCTGCGGGATGAAGCCCATGTCGAGCATGCGGTCGGCTTCGTCCAGCACCATGACTTCGACCATGTCCAGGTGCACGTCGCCGCGCTGGTTGAAATCCAGCAGGCGGCCCGGCGTGGCCACGAGGATGTCGCAGTGGCGGGCTTCGAGGTGCTTGAGTTGCTTGTCGAAGTCCATGCCGCCCACGAACGTCATGACGTTGAGGCCGGTGTACTTGGTCAGGTCAGCGGCGTCCTTGGCGATCTGCACCACCAGTTCGCGAGTCGGGGCGATGATCAGTGCGCGCGGCTCACCCATGTAGCGCTCTTTCGGCGGCGGGGTCTGCAGCAGCTGGGTGATGATCGAGATCAGGAACGCCGCGGTCTTGCCGGTACCGGTCTGCGCCCGGCCGATGGCGTCTTTGCCGGCGAGGGTGAAGCCCAGCACCTGGGCCTGGATCGGCGTGCAATACGGGAAGCCCAGGTCCTGGATGGCGTGCATCAGTTCGGGGGCGAGTTTGAAGTCGTGGAAGCGGGTCTTGCCTTCCTGGGGTTCGACGACGAAGTCTTCGAGTTTCCAGGGAATCACCGGCGCCTTGGGCTTGGGTTCGCGGCGTGGTTTGGCGGGTTTTGGCGCTTCGCTGCGCGGTTGCTCGGCGGCGGTTTGCACAACGGGCTCGGCGACCGCTGCGCTCTTTGGCTCGTGTTTCGGCGCCGCTACCGGGGCGGCCCGACCAGACTGATGACCGTCGGTGCGGTGGCTGGATGTGTGAGACGGAGCGCTGGGGACTGGCGCGAGTTGCTCAGTCTCGCTTTTACCGAACATTTTCTTGAGTGCTTTGAGCACGGTCATCTCATCAATTGGTTAAGGAATGTACGCCGGCCAGTGTAATGCAAGAATCGGGCGCGGCGTAGAGGGATGGATCAAAGGGCGTTTTTAAACATCGATGTTTAGCGCAAACGCTCGGTCAGCCACACGCCGATGTCGCGAATCTCCTCGGGTAACACTTCGTGCCCCATTGGGTATTCCTGCCATGTCACGGTGACACCACGCTGCTTCAGATGCTCGTAGGCGCTACGGCCCATCGAGTTCTGCACCACGTCATCGTACTGGCCATGCAACGACAGCACCGGAATGCGCTGCTGGCTGGCGGACAGTTCCAGCTCATCGCTGAAGGTCGGTGCATAGGTGGAGAGGGCAAGTACGCCACCCAGGGGGCCCTGCCAGTTCAGAAACGCGGTGTGTAGAACCACGGCGCCGCCCTGGGAAAAGCCGGCCAGGAAAATTCGCGAGGCGTCTATTCCGATGGCTCGCTGCACGTCGATCAAATTAACGATCCTCTGCGAGGACTCTTCCAGCTGTTCGCGATTGATCGCGCGCGCCGGGCTCATGGCCAATATGTCGTACCAGCTCGGCATCTCGTAGCCACCATTGATGGTGACGGCACAGGTCGGTGCCTGAGGGAAAACGAAGCGCGTGGTCAGCAGGTTTTCCTGCAACGCTTCGGCCACCGGCAGGAAGTCGTAGCGGTCGGCGCCAAGGCCGTGGAGCCAGATGACGCAGGCATCTGCGGGCTTGATAGGTTCAAGAATCAAGGGCTCGGTCATGGTTGCTCCAATTTTGTGCGGGCGCTCTCATTGAGTGCGAGGTCTGAGGGCGCCTCTGGTTGATCAGTTACGAAGATGTCGCAAGGTTACAAGTTTTGCTATTGACCTGTCGCTTAACCGCTTTAGCAGCCGGTGTGGTACGGGCTTTGCTATGGGGAAGCGGTGCAACTCATCTCGCGCCTGGCGGTAACACTATCAGTGTACGACTGGCCGCGGGATAGCAAAAATCCGGTAATGGATGTTCGCCAGTGGCCGCTACGGGCTTCGCGAACGAGAAAGGGCTACAGCCCGTTCGGCCGATTGGTGAGAAGTGAGTTGTCCATTATGTGGATTTTCTCCTACTAGACTCATGGCTACGGTCCTACGTCGGTTGACCCTAAAAAAAGCCAACACGGGTCACCACCGCCTCAAAAGGGTGCGACTGGACTCACGCTCCGACACAACAAGAGCAAAACTGGAGGTTTGAATGAAGATGTTGAAATCCACCCTGGCAGTCGTGACTGCAGCCGCGGTACTCGGTGTCAGTGGGTTCGCTCAGGCGGGCGCGACCCTGGATGCAGTGCAGAAAAAAGGTTTCGTACAGTGCGGCGTCAGCGATGGCCTGCCTGGCTTCTCGGTTCCGGATGCTACCGGCAAGATCGTCGGCATCGACGCTGACTTCTGCCGTGCCGTGGCCGCTGCCGTATTCGGCGACGCGACCAAGGTCAAGTTCAGTCAGTTGAACGCCAAGGAGCGCTTCACCGCGCTGCAGTCCGGCGAAATCGACATCCTGTCGCGCAACACCACCATGACCAGCTCCCGTGACGCGGGCATGGGCCTGAAATTCCCGGGTTTCATTACCTACTACGACGGCATCGGCTTCCTGGTCAACAATAAGCTCGGCGTCAAGAGCGCCAAGGAACTGGACGGTGCAACCATCTGCATCCAGGCCGGTACCACCACCGAGCTGAACGTTTCCGACTACTTCCGCGGCAACGGCCTGAAATACACCCCGATCACTTTCGACACCTCCGACGAGAGCGCCAAGTCGCTGGAATCCGGTCGTTGCGACGTACTGACCTCCGACAAGTCCCAACTGTTCGCCCAGCGCAGCAAGCTGGCTGCGCCGAAGGACTACGTGGTTCTACCGGAAACCATTTCCAAGGAACCTCTGGGCCCGGTCGTGCGTAATGGCGACGACGAGTGGCTGGCCATCGTGCGCTGGGTTGGCTACGCCATGCTTAACGCTGAAGAAGCCGGCATCACTTCGAAGAACGTCGAAGCCGAAGCCAAGGGCACCAAGAACCCTGACGTTGCCCGTCTGCTGGGTACCGACGGCGAATACGGCAAAGACCTGAAAGTGAAGAAAGACTGGGTCGTGCAGGTCGTCAAGCAAGTGGGTAACTACGGCGAAGTGTTCGAGAAAAACCTCGGCAAGAGCACTCCACTGGAAATCGACCGCGGGCTGAACGCCCTGTGGAACGCTGGCGGCATTCAATACGCACCACCAGTGCGCTGATGGTTCTATCACCCGGCGGGCCAACCGCCGGGTGATGTTCTGTTCCATTCTTTGCGGGGCACTTCATGCAAAATTCAATCGGCGCACCAAAGCAGAGGCTCAGCCTCAGCGATCCACGAGTGCGTGCGTGGGTATTCCAGATCATCACCATTATCGGTGTGGTCTCGCTAGGCTGGTTTCTGTTCGACAACACGCAAACCAACCTGCAACACCGGGGCATCACCTCCGGTTTCGACTTTCTCGAGCGCAGTGCCGGCTTCGGCATCGCCCAACACCTGATCGACTACACCGAAGCGGACAGCTACGCCCGGGTGTTTGTCATCGGCCTGCTCAACACCTTGCTGGTGACTTTCATCGGCGTGATCCTGGCGACTATCCTCGGTTTCATCGTCGGTGTGGCACGGCTGTCGAAGAACTGGATCATCGCCAAAGTGGCGACGGTGTACGTGGAAGTCTTCCGTAACATTCCGCCGCTGCTGCAGATCCTGTTCTGGTACTTCGCGGTGTTCCTGACCATGCCGGGACCGCGCAACAGCCACAACTTCGGCGACACCTTCTTTGTCAGCAGCCGCGGCCTGAACATGCCGGCGGCGCTGATGGCCGATGGTTTCTGGGCGTTCGTGATCAGTGTCGTGGTGGCCATCGTCGCCATCGTGCTGATGTGCCGCTGGGCCAACAAACGCTTCGAAGCCACCGGCGTTCCGTTCCACAAGTTCTGGGTCGGCCTGGCCTTGTTACTGGTCATCCCGGCGCTGTGCGCACTGATTTTTGGCGCGCCCGTGCATTGGGAAATGCCGCAGCTCAAGGGCTTCAACTTCGTCGGCGGCTGGGTGCTGATCCCGGAACTGCTGGCCTTGACCCTGGCGCTGACGGTGTACACCGCGGCGTTCATCGCCGAGATCGTGCGTTCGGGCATCAAGTCGGTCAGCCACGGCCAGACCGAGGCGGCGCACTCGTTGGGCCTGCGCAACGGGCCGACCCTGCGCAAGGTGATCATCCCGCAAGCCCTGCGCGTGATCATTCCACCGCTGACCAGCCAATACCTGAACCTGGCGAAGAACTCCTCGCTGGCGGCCGGTATCGGTTATCCGGAGATGGTATCGCTGTTCGCAGGCACGGTGCTGAACCAGACCGGCCAGGCGATCGAGGTGATTGCGATCACCATGAGCGTGTACCTGGCGATCAGTATCAGCATTTCCCTGCTGATGAACTGGTACAACAAGCGCATTGCGCTGATCGAGCGGTAAGGAAAAGCGCATGAGCACTCATACTTTCAAACCTGACATGCCGCCACCGAGTCGCAGCATCGGCGTAGTGGCGTGGATGCGCGCGAACATGTTCTCCAGCTGGCTCAACACCCTGCTGACCCTGTTCGCGTTCTACCTGATTTACCTGGTGGTACCGCCGATCCTGCAGTGGGCGATCCTCGATGCCAACTGGGTGGGCACCAGCCAGGCCGACTGCACCAAGGAGGGCGCCTGCTGGGTGTTCATCCAGCAGCGCTTCGGCCAGTTCATGTACGGCTACTACCCGCCGGAACTGCGCTGGCGCGTGGACCTGACGGTGTGGCTGGCGGTCATCGGCGTGGCACCTTTGTTCATCTCGCGCTTTCACCATAAAGCGGTGTATGGCCTGAGCTTCCTGGTGCTGTACCCGATCATTGCCTGGTGCCTGCTGCACGGCGGCGTCTTCGGCCTGACCCAAGTGGCGACCAGCCAATGGGGCGGCCTGATGCTGACCCTGGTGATCGCCACCGTCGGTATTGCCGGTGCCTTGCCGCTGGGGATTGTCCTGGCGTTGGGGCGTCGTTCGAACATGCCGGCGATTCGGGTGGTCTGCGTGACCTTCATCGAATTCTGGCGCGGCGTGCCGTTGATCACGGTGCTGTTCATGTCATCGGTGATGCTGCCGTTGTTCCTGCCCGAAGGCATGAACTTCGACAAGCTGCTGCGGGCGCTGATCGGCGTGATCCTGTTCCAGTCGGCCTACGTGGCTGAAGTGGTACGTGGCGGTCTGCAGGCGATTCCCAAGGGTCAGTACGAAGCCGCCGCAGCGATGGGCCTCGGCTACTGGCGCAGCATGGGCCTGGTGATTCTGCCGCAAGCCCTGAAGCTGGTGATCCCTGGCATCGTCAACACCTTCATCGCGCTGTTCAAGGACACCAGCCTGGTGATCATCATCGGCCTGTTCGACCTGCTCAACAGCGTCAAGCAAGCCGCCGCCGACCCGAAATGGCTGGGCATGGCCACCGAAGGCTATGTGTTCGCCGCCCTGGTGTTCTGGATTTTCTGTTTTGGTATGTCGCGCTATTCCATGCATCTGGAACGCAAGCTCGACACTGGCCACAAGCGTTAGGAGTTCTCTTCAAATGAGCGAAGCAATCAAACAGCCTGTGAGCCCTGAAGGCATTATTCAGATGCAGGGCGTCAACAAGTGGTACGGCCAGTTCCACGTACTCAAAGACATCAACCTCAACGTCAAGCAGGGCGAGCGTATCGTCCTGTGCGGCCCGTCTGGTTCCGGCAAGTCCACCACCATCCGCTGCCTCAATCGCCTGGAAGAACACCAGCAGGGCCGCATCGTGGTCGACGGCGTGGAGCTGACCAACGACCTCAAGCAGATCGAAGCGATCCGCCGCGAAGTCGGCATGGTGTTCCAGCACTTCAACCTGTTCCCGCACCTGACCATCCTGCAGAACTGCACGCTGGCGCCGATGTGGGTGCGCAAGATGCCCAAGCGCAAGGCCGAGGAAATCGCCATGCACTACCTGGAACGCGTACGCATTCCGGAGCAGGCGCATAAATTCCCGGGGCAACTGTCCGGTGGCCAGCAACAGCGTGTGGCGATTGCCCGGGCGCTGTGCATGAAGCCGAAAATCATGTTGTTCGACGAACCGACTTCGGCACTCGACCCCGAGATGGTGAAAGAGGTACTGGACACCATGATCGGCCTGGCTGAAGACGGCATGACCATGCTCTGCGTGACCCACGAAATGGGCTTCGCCCGTACCGTGGCCAACCGCGTGATCTTCATGGACAAGGGCGAAATCGTCGAACAGGCCGCGCCGAACGACTTCTTCGACAACCCGCAGAACGACCGCACCAAGCTGTTCCTGAGTCAGATCCTGCATTGATCGGCACCAGGCAATGAAAAAAACCCGGACATGATCCGGGTTTTTTTATCTATCGGTCAGGTCGCCATTCGCGCCCCGGCCAGACTGCCGCTCAATTCATACGCGGCCAGTTCCGCCTGATGCGCCGCCAGCAACTCCGGCAATGACCCGCGCAGGTATTCCACCCAGGTCTTGATCTTCGCATCCAGGTACTGCCGCGACGGATAGATCGCGTACAGGTTCAGTTCCTGGGAGCGGTAATTGGGCATCACCCGCACCAGCGTACCGTTGCGCAGCCCGTCGATCGCGGCGTATAGCGGCAGGACACCGACGCCCATGCCGCTGGTGATCGCGGTTTTCATCGCATCGGCCGAGTTCACCAGGAACGGCGAGCTGTTGATGGTGACCATTTCCTGGCCGTCAGGCCCGTCGAAGGCCCATTTATCCAGGGGGATGACCGGGCTCACCAGGCGCAGGCAGGCGTGGTTGAGCAGGTCGCCGGGTTTTTGCGCGCAGCCGTTGGCTTTGACATAGGCGGGCGAGGCGCAAACGATGCTGTAGGTAATCCCCAGGCGCTGGGAGACGAAACCCGAGTCCGGCAGTTCGCTGGCGAGCACGATGGACACGTCGTAGCCCTCGTCCAGCAGGTCCGGCACGCGGTTGGCCAGGGTCAGGTCGAAGGTCACGTCCGGGTGGGTCTTGCGATAGCGGGCGATGGCGTCGATCACGAAGTGCTGACCGATGCCGGTCATGGTGTGCACCTTGAGCTGCCCGGCCGGGCGCGCGTGGGCGTCACTGGCCTCGGCTTCGGCTTCTTCGACGTAGTTCAGGATCTGCTCGCAACGCAGTAAATAGCGCTTGCCGGCTTCGGTCAGGGCGATGCGGCGCGTGGTTCGGTTGAGCAGACGGGTTTGCAGGTGGGCTTCCAGGTTGGATACCGCGCGCGAGACGTTGGCCGTGGTGGTGTCCAGTTGCACGGCGGCGGCAGTGAAGCTGCCGGCCTCGGCCACGTAGCTGAAGGCGCGCATGTTTTGCAATGTGTCCATGGGGTGCTCTCGGGTTCGATGGCAAATTGTGACACGAAGTTTCAGGGTCTGAGACCCCGACCAAGGGATTATCGCGTTAACGGTAACAAAGATTCACAGGAATCCCAGCTTATCGCCATCCAGACCGCCCCATAGAATTGCCCCGGTCCCACGGGACCCGTATGCCTCCTCCCAAATTCAGGAAATCGCAGCAGTGCCGCGTCGCATCAGCAGAGCGCTTCAGCCGCTCAGTGTTTTGGTTTTAACCCTGGCAATCAGCGGCTGCATCGGAACCGGAGGTATTGCCCCACAGGGCAAGGCACTGGAGGCCAATTCACTGGCCACGGACGAAGCGATCCAGAGCGCCGCCCAGGACGCGCACTGGCCCACCGCTCAATGGTGGCAGGCCTATGGCGATCCGCAACTGAATCGCTGGATCGACCTCGCCGTGCAAGGCAGCCCGACCATGGCCATGGCGGCGGCGCGGGTGCGCCAGGCCAGGTCCATGGCCGGTGTTGCCGAAGCGGCGGAGTCGTTGCAGATCAACGGCGAGTCCACCCTCAAGCGCCACAACTGGCCCACCGATCAATTCTATGGTCCCGGTGAGCTGGCCAACAGCACCACCTGGGACAACAACGCCGCACTGGGCTTCAGTTATGCCCTCGACCTGTGGGGCCGCGAAAGCAATGCCACCGAGCGCGCCGTGGACATGGCCCACATGACGGTCGCCGAAGCGCGTCAGGCGCAGCTCGAATTGCAGAACAACATCGTGCGCGTCTACATCGAACTCTCGTTGCACTACGCGCAACGGGACATCGTCGAAGCGACATTGCAGCAGCAAGAGCAGATCCTCGAGCTGGCGCAGAAGCGCTTGAACGGCGGCATCGGCACCCATTTCGAAGTCAGCCAGGCCCAGACGCCGCTGCCGGAAACCCACCGTCAGATCGACGCCCTGGACGAAGAAATCGCCCTCAGTCGAAATCAACTGGCTGCGCTGGCAGGCAAGGGGCCGGGGGAGGGTGCGCAGTTGCAGCGGCCGACACTGGCGCTGGGCGCCGCACTCAAACTGCCGTCGACGCTGCCGGCGCAATTGCTCGGTCAACGCCCGGACGTGGTTGCCAGTCGCTGGCAAGTGGCGGCGCAGGCGCGGGGCATTGACGTGGCGCATGCCGGTTTCTACCCCAACGTCGACCTGGTCGGCAGCCTGGGCTACATGGCCACCGGTGGCGGCGCCCTGGAGTTCCTGACCGGCAAGAAACTCAACTACAGCGTCGGCCCGGCCATCTCGCTGCCGATCTTCGACGGCGGGCGTTTGCGCTCGGAGCTGGGCGAAGCCTCGGCCGGTTATGACATCGCCGTGGCCAAATACAACCAGACGCTGGTCAACGCGCTGAAAAACATCTCCGACCAGTTGATCCGCCGCGAGTCCATGGACAAGCAGCAAACCTTCGCCGCCGAGTCGGTGGCTACGGCGCAGAAGACCTATGACATCGCGATGATCGCCTACCAGCGCGGGCTGACCGATTACCTCAATGTGCTTAACGCGCAGACGCTGTTGTTCAAACAGCAGCAGGTGCAGCAGCAGGTGCAGGCGGCGCGATTGAGTGCGCATGCCGAACTGGTAACGGCGCTAGGCGGTGGGCTGGGTGCCGGCAACGATGTACCGAAAGACAACCAGACCCAGGCACCGAAAACCCCGAGCCTTTTGCGTTGAACACATCACCTGTGGGAGCGGGCTTGCTCGCGAAAGCGGTGTGTCAGGCAACATCACCGTCGACTGACACGCCCTCTTCGCGAGCAAGCCCGCTCCCACAAGGACCGAGTTCTCACCGCACAATTTTAGTTAACTGAGCAGGCTTTATGACCCCCTTGCCCGCACCCTTGCGCTGGCTGTACTCCCTTGAATGGCGCCGGGGCTTCTTCGACTGGGCACGCAGCGATGGCGTGACCTGGGTCTACATTTTCAAGGTGCTGTTCGCCGCGTTCCTGACCCTGTGGCTGGCCATGCGCCTGGAACTGCCGCAGCCGCGCACGGCGATGATCACCGTGTTCATCGTCATGCAGCCGCAAAGCGGCCAGGTGTTCGCCAAGAGTTTCTACCGCTTTCTGGGCACCCTGACCGGCTCGGCAGTGATGGTGGCGTTGATCGCCCTGTTTGCGCAGAACACCGAACTGTTCCTCGGCGCGCTGGCGATCTGGGTTGGTATCTGCTCGGCCGGCGCGGCGCGTTGCCGCAACTTCCGCGCCTACGGTTTTGTCCTGGCCGGCTACACCGCCGCGATGGTCGGGTTGCCCGCGCTGGCCCATCCGGACGGCGCGTTCATGGCGGCGGTCTGGCGGGTGCTGGAAATCTCCCTGGGGATTCTCTGCGCGACCCTGGTCAGCGCCGCGATCCTGCCGCAAACCGCCAGTGCCGCGATGCGCAATGCCCTGTATCAGCGCTTCGGAGTCTTCGCCTTGTTTGTCACCGACGGCTTGCGCGGGCGCAGCCAGCGTGAGGCTTTCGAGGCCGGCAACGTGCGCTTCATTGCCGAAGCGGTGGGCCTGGAGGGGCTGCGCAGCGTCACCGTGTTCGAAGACCCGCACATGCGTCGACGCAACGGTCGGCTCAGTCGCCTGAACAGCGAGTTCATGGGCATCACCACGCGATTCAACGCCTTGCACCAGTTGCTCGAACGCCTGCGCAGCAGTGACACCGATCACGCCGTGGCAGCCATCAAGCCCGGTTTGCAGGACCTCGCCGAATTGCTCGACGGCTTCAGCGGCCGCGCGCTGACCAGTGCCGATGCGGCGCGTCTGGTCTCGGCGCTGACCGCCTACAAGGCCAGTTTGCCAGCGCGGGTGCGCAGCCTGCGGGCGGTGTTCCAGGAGAGCGAGCCGAGCGATGCCGAGCTGCTGGATTTCCACACCGCCTACGAATTGCTCTATCGCTTCGTTGACGATTTGCACAGTTATGCACAGACCCACGCTTCATTGGCCGATCACAGCCACGAGCGCGAACGCTGGGACGAGCCCTTCACCCCGCAGACCAACTGGCTGGTGTCGGCAGCCTCAGGGATTCGCGCTGCGTTCATCCTGGTGGTGCTGGGCAGCTATTGGGTGGCGACGGCGTGGCCGAGCGGGGCGACCATGACGCTCATCGCGGCGGCCACCGTGGGCCTGTCCGCCGCCACGCCGAACCCGAAACGCATGGCATTCCAGATGGCCTGCGGGACGTTTCTCGGCGCGCTGATCGGCTTCGTCGAGATGTTTTTCATCTTCCCTTGGATCGACGGTTTCCCCTTGCTGTGCGTGATGCTCGCGCCGGTGATCGTGCTCGGTTCATTCCTGGCCTCGCGCCCGCAGTACGCCGGCGTCGGCCTCGGCTTGCTGATCTTCTTCAGCACCGGTTCGGTGCCGGACAACCTCACGGTCTACAACCCCTACAGCTTCATCAACGACTACATCGCCATGGTGCTCGGCATGCTGGTGTGTGCGGCGGCGGGGGCGATCATTCTGCCGCCGAACAGCCGCTGGTTGTGGCAGCGCCTGGAGCAGGACCTGCGCGGCCAGGTGGTCTACGCCATCAGCGGCAAACTCAAGGGCCTGGCGTCGAGTTTCGAAAGCCGCACCCGCGACCTGGTGCATCAGGCCTACGGTTTCGCGACGGGCCAGCCGCAGGTGCAGCGGCAGCTGTTGCGCTGGATGTTCGTTGTGCTGGAAGTCGGGCACGCGATCATCGAATTGCGCAAGGAGCAGGCGATCCTGCCGGTGCATCCGGCCTATGCCGAGTCCCAGCCGTGGCGCCAGTCCATCCGCGTGATGGGGCGTGCGCTGGTGCGGCTGTTCCTGCAACCGGGCCAGAGCAATCTGGAGCGCGCGTTGATCGCCGTCGATCATGCGATCAGCCGCGTGCAAGCCACCGACGAACCCTTCGCCCCGCACTTCGACACCTCGGCGCTGCGCCGGGTGAAGAGCTACCTGCACTTTATCCGCACCTCGCTACTCGACCCGCAATCGCCGCTCGCTTCCTACACGAACACCAAGCCCCAAGGACTTGACCATGCCCCGTGAAATCGCCTTCCACGGCGTTTACATGCCGACCATGACCCTGATGTTTTTCATTGCGGCGGCGCTGGCCTGGGCACTGGACCGCTTCCTGTCCGGGTTCGACCTCTACCGCTTCTTCTGGCACCCGGCGCTGCTGCGCCTGAGCCTGTTTACCTGTCTGTTCGGCGCCATGGCGCTGACTGTTTATCGTTGAGAATGCTCTGATGAAAAAGCTCTTCAGCCTGCTCGCCACCCTGCTGGTTCTGGCCCTGGCGATATGGATCGGCCGCACACTCTGGGTGCATTACATGGAGACCCCGTGGACCCGCGACGGCCGGGTGCGCGCCGACATCATCAACGTTGCTGCGGACGTCACCGGCGAAGTGGTGGACGTGCCGGTGCGCGACAACCAATTGGTGAAGAAGGGCGACCTGCTGATGCGCATCGACCCCGAGCACTACCGCCTCGCGGTGAAACAGGCGCAGTCGCTGGTGGCGTCACGCAAGGCGACCTGGGAGATGCGCAAGGTCAACGCCCATCGCCGTGCCGACATGGACAACCTGGTGATCTCCCGGGAAAACCGCGACGACGCCAGCAACCTCGCCGACTCGGCCCTGGCCGATTACCAACAGGCCCAGGCGCAACTCGAAGCGGCGCAACTGAACCTCAAGCGCACCGAAGTCCGTGCGGCGGTGGACGGCTACGTGACCAACCTGAATGTCCATCGTGGCGACTACGCGCGCATTGGCGAAGCGAAACTGGCCGTGGTCGACATGAACTCGTTCTGGGTCTACGGCTTCTTCGAGGAAACGAAATTGCCCCACGTGCGCGTGGGCGATAAGGCCGACATGCAACTGATGAGCGGCGAAGTGCTCAAGGGCCACGTGGAAAGCATCTCCCGCGGCATCTACGACCGCGACAACCCGGAAAGCCGCGAGCTGATCGCCGACGTGAACCCGACCTTCAACTGGGTGCGCCTGGCGCAACGGGTACCGGTGCGCATTCACATCGATGAAGTGCCGGAGGGGGTGCTACTGGCGGCGGGGATTACCTGCACGGTGGTGGTCAACGCACTGTAGGAGCGAGCTTGCTCGCGATGAACGAGAGGACACCGCGTGTATTCAGAATGTACGCATCATCGTTGACGTCCATCGCGAGCAAGCCCGCTCCCACATTTGAAATGCGTTCCCCTGTGGGAGCGGGCTTGCTCGCGAAGGCGTCGACTGGGGCTCAGAGCTGCCCACGCAACCCGAATCGCCTCATCAACGCCGACTCCAGCAAGCCCTTGGGCAACAACCCTGCCATCAACGGCAACGCCCGGCTGCCATTGCCAAGACGAATCAGCCGCGGCGGTTTGCTTTGCTGCACGGCCTTGAGCAACCCCGCGGCAAACTCACTGGCCGGCGTCGGATTGTCCTGGGACGCCTTGGCCCGTGCCCGAATACCTTCGCGCAACGGAAACCACGGCGATTGTTCGGTGATCAATTGCTCCGCCTCATGCCCGGCATTCCTGGCAAAACTGGAAGCGATCGCCCCCGGCTGCACCTCCATCACCCGCACGCCAAACGGCGCCAGTTCCATGCGCAAGGCATCGCTCAAGGCATGCACCGCGGCTTTCGACGCGCAATAAGCCCCTGCGAACGGCGTGACCAGAACCCCGGAAACGCTACCGATATTGACCACAATCCCTTTCGCTCGACGCAACACACCAAACATGGCGCGGGTCACGCCCACGACTGCGAACACGTTGGTTTCAAACTGGCGCTGCATCGCCTGCACGCCGCCATCGAGCAAAGGCCCCATCGCACCGTAGCCGGCGTTATTGATCAGCACATCGAGGCCGCCGTGTTGCTGGTTGATCCGTTCGCTCAATTGTTCGAGTGCCGGGCCATCGTTGACGTCCAATTGCACGGCAATAAAACCGGCAGTGGTCAGCGCTGCGACATCTTCAGTCTTGCGGGCACTGGCCCAGACGGTATAACCAGCAGATTTGAAGGCATCGGCCAGGGCGCGGCCGATGCCACTGGAACATCCGGTAATCAACGCAACGGGCATGGCGCGGTCCTTGTGCAAAAAAGTGGGGGAGAGGTCAGTCGGAGAAAGTGCCGTGCAAACGCTCGGCGCGAAACTCCAGGGTTTCCGGGCGATAGCCGGGGCGCAACGGCGGCATGGGCAGGCAATCTTCCCAGCTACCCCCAGCCTGCAATTCGCCAGGCCCGCGATAGCGAGGGGCGGTGTACTGATTGTCGGCCAGGTTGACGGTGTCGCCCGGCGCATAAGCGGCGACGCGCCAGCGCAACTCGGTCAGCGGCACGTCGTTGCCGTTGCTCATGGTCAATTGCAGCGGCCGGTCGGCAGGGCAATGTTGCGGTGCGTAGCTGATGCGCAGTTCCAGGCGTTCAAGCTGTTTGAGTTCGCGGTGGTCCATCCAGATGACCCAAGTGGCGACGATGCCCAGGCCTACGGCGGCGGCCATGGACACGGGCAAGGCTTTGGTCGGATAGCGCAGGAGCAGGATCAGCCAGGTGATGACCAGCAGGACACCGATGAACATGACGTGAAAACCTTGGGGGATGGAGAGACCATCCTACCTAAGCGTAGGGGAGGTGGCGATGGGCGAGATTTTGTGGCGGATGTGCTGGCCTATTCGCGAGCAAGCCCGCTCCCACATTCGATCGCATTTCTCCTGGAAAAACTCGGGCTTGCTCGCGAAGAGGCCAGCCTGGGCAACACAAAACCCGGACAAAAAAAGCCCCCGGTCAACCCGCTGCGGATAGGGGACGCAGCGGGTTGAGCGGGGGCTTAAGGTAAACAATGCTTACTGCGCGATGGTCTTCACCGACACGCCACGCTCAATCGGGGTCGAGCGCCCGTAGATATCTTCAAACCGCTCGATATCGTCTTCGCCCAGATAGCTGCCCGATTGCACTTCGATGATTTCCAGTGGAATCTTGCCCGGGTTGCGCAGGCGGTGAACCGAAGCAATCGGAATGTAGGTCGACTGGTTTTCAGTCAGCAGGAACACGTTCTCGTCGCAGGTCACTTCAGCCGTGCCGCTGACCACGATCCAGTGCTCGGCGCGGTGGTGGTGCATTTGCAGCGACAGGCACGCGCCCGGTTTCACCGAGATGTGCTTGACCTGGAAACGCCCGCCCATGTCGACCGAGTCGTAGGAGCCCCACGGACGATAGACTTCGCAGTGGTTCTGGGTTTCGCTGCGGCCCTGTTCGTTGAGGGTGTTGACCATCTGCTTCACGCCTTGGACCTTGTCCTTGTGCGCGATCATCATGGCGTCCTTGGTTTCGACCACCACGATGTTTTCCAGGCCGATCACCGACACCAGTTTGCCGTTGCCGTGGATCATGCAGTTCTTGCTGTCCTGGATCACCACGTCGCCTTTGGTGACGTTGCCATTGGCATCTTTCGCATTCACTTCCCACAACGACGACCAGCAGCCGACATCGCTCCAGCCCGCAGTCAGCGGTACGACGCAGGCGCGCTGGGTTTTTTCCATGACCGAGTAGTCGATGGAGTTGTCCGGGCAGCAGGCGAAAGTGGCTTCGTCGATGCTCACGGTGTCGGCGTCCTGGGCGCTGCGCTCGAGGGTCAGCAGGCAGGTGTCGTAGATGTCCGGATCGTGCTTTTTCAGCTCTTCGAGGAAGCGGCTGGCGCGGAACAGGAACATGCCGCTGTTCCAGAAGTAACCGCCGGACTGGACGTACTCGGTGGCGCGTTTCACGTCCGGTTTTTCGACGAAGTGCGAAACGCGGCTGACGCCTTCGGGCAGCAGTGAATCGTTGGTCGACTTGATGTAGCCGTAGCCGGTTTCCGGTTTGGTGGCCGGGACGCCGAACAGCACCATTTCGCCGTTTTCGGCGGCGACGGTGGCCAGGGCCAGGGCGCGTTGCAGGGCTTTCTGGTCTTCCAGCACGTGGTCGGCCGGCAGTACCAGCATCAGTTCGTCACGACCTTCGTTGACCAGCATCATCGCGGTCAGGGCCACGGCCGGCGCGGTGTTGCGGCCGAACGGTTCCATCAGGATGCGTTGGGTTTCGAGTTTGCGCGCGGCCAACTGCTCGTTGACGATGAAACGGTGGTCCTTGTTGCAGACCACGATCGGCGTGTCCATGCCGTCGAACACCAGGCGCTCCAGGGTTTGCTGGAACAGGGTGTGCTCGCCGGTCAGGGCCAGGAACTGTTTAGGGAACTGCTTACGGGAAAGCGGCCAAAGACGTGAGCCGCTACCACCTGACAAGATCACCGGAATCATGTTGTTACTCCTAAAAATTCAGTTGAAAGCTGCAAGCTTCAAGCGGCAAGTTAAAGCGCCTTGCTTGAAGCTTGTGACTTGTAGCTAATAGCTCGCGCTTAGCGCGTCGATACCGGGCGTTTTACCCAGACCGGCGACAGGCTGCTGCCGCTGCCGGTGACGTACAGCACGGCGGCTTCACCGCGTTCCAGGGCGACCGGTTTCACGTCGCCGACTTTCGTTGCGCCATCGTATAGCGCCAGGCTGACTTTGACCGGGTTGATTTCACGCTCGCCACGGCCCTTGGCGGCCACGTTCGGGACCACGTCGGTCTTGCCGTCGGCGGTTTTCAGGGTCAGCGCCTTGTCGCTGAGGTTCTGCACGCGCACCAGGGATTTCTGCTTGTTCTTGAACGGCGGCTCTTCGATCAGTTGCGGTGCGCCGCTGGCGTTGTTGACCAGGGTGTAATAGTGGTCGCCGGCCAGTTTCACCGGCAGGGTCTGGCTGCCGACCTTGGCGCTGTAGTCACCGCCCGGCATGAAGCTGAAGTCGCTGCTCGACAGCGGCGCGACATCGCTCAGGTTGGTGCTGCCGACGGTGGCGCTGACTTCGGCGTTGCTGGCGTTGTAGATCCGCACGAAGGACGAGCCTTTCGGTGCGGTCGGGCCGTACAGTGCGGCATCGCCACCGGCGAAGGCCTGCATCGAAAGCACACTCATACCAGCAACCAGTGCAAAGGTCTTGGCGAGACGACGAGGAGTAGTCTTGAAAGTCATGGTAGTACCTCTCTCTTTCAGTTTTGCGCCCGGTCGGGCGTCTCGGATTTAGTGTTGATGGCTACGTTTTGTTGGCGGGCGCCGGCTTGTTTAAGCTCTGCGACCCACTGCGGGTCGGCGTCGCCGATTTCGTTGTTCACAGGCAGATAGCGTTCAGGAAACTCCCAGATCAGCACTTGTGGCGGGCTGTTCTTGAAAGCGTCGCTTTTGAGGTAGCTGAGCATCGGCAGGATCGGGCCGTGGCCGTCTTCGGCGTAATTGACCACGTCGCTGCGCAGCGCTTGTTTCAACGCGCCGACGAAGTTCCAGTTAGGGTTGGCGCTGTAGCTGGTGCCGATCAGTGCCACGGGCACTTCGGTGTTGGCGAACAGGGCGTCTTCAGCGGCTGGCTGGTCATCAGCGGCAACGGTGTTGCGCTTCTGCAGAGGCTCTTGCGCCGGCATCAGGTTTTCGAACAGCGGGTCCAGTGGCAGGAACAGACGCAGGTCGCCCTTGTGGGTGATTTTCTCCGCAGGCTCGGTGACGAAGTTTTGCGGTTCGCCGCTCAGCGGGTACTTGTCGGCAATGGTCCTGGCCAGGCGGTTGGCGGCGATCTCGGCGCCTTCCGGAGTCCAGTGGGTGTCGGTGCGCAGGAACACTTGCTTGCCGTCGCGCTTGGCCGCTTGCAGCGGGCCCAGCAAATCAGGGGCAAGGATGTGGTCGGCGGCCAGACGCTTGTGGAAGTCCTGGTAGAGGTTGGCGTGGATGCTGGCCGGTTTCACTTCACCGAGGTGTTCCGGGTACAGGCGCACCTTGGCCGGAACCACCGCCATCACCAGTTTCACGCCCTTGTCTTTCAGGGTCTGGCGCACGCCTTCGACCAGCGCGTAGTTGCCTTGCAGGTTCAGCTCTTCGTTGACCGTCGGATGGAATTCTTCATCGCTGTACAGCCACTGGTCGCGACCGAGCACGACGCCCGGACGACCCTCGTTGAACAGCTTGAAGTCCAGCGCGGCCCAGAGGTTGGTGCCCAGGCGCTTGATCGGGAACTCGTCGTCGTAGTGCGTCTCCACGGCCTTGGTCCAGCGGCCGTTGAGCACCGTCGCATCGGCGTTGGTGCTGAAGCCGAGGAAGCTGCGGACCGACCACAGGCCCAGGGCCAGCAGCGTCACCAGGAACAGGGCGATGTAGAAGATGCGTAATGAGCGGGTCATGGTCAGATCCCTCAGAACTGGAAGTAAAGGAACGGCGAGAAGCTTTGCGCCGAGAGTTTGAGAATCGAGGCGATGAACAGCAGCAGTACCAATGCGCGCATTGCGTAGCGCGACCAGTCAGCGGTCCAGTAGGCCGGTTGCACCTGGGCATCGACGCCAACGGTGTAGCCAGGCTGGTGGATGCTCGCCGGGTTATCCCCAGGCGCTGCCTTGATCAGGCCGGGTTCGCTGGCGGCAGGGCCATCGGCATCGACATTCACTTCAGGCTTGGTCTTCACTGGCGGCTGGTTGCTGTAGAAATCGCGCAGGCCGAAGAACGCCAGAGTCACGTAGGCCACCACCAGGGTTGCGATTTGCAGGCCGGTGAGGCTGGCCTGGTTGAGTTCCGACAGCGACCACTCGCCGAAGCTGAACATCGCGCCGTACATGCGACCGGCCACGTGCAGGTTTTCCGCACGGAAGATCACCCAGCCCATCACTACCAGCAGGAAGGTCAGTGCCCAGCGAATCGGGTTGAAGCTGCGTGGCGAAGTGTTCAGGCCGAGGGCTTTCTCGATCGCCAGCCACATGCCGTGCCATGCACCCCAAACGATGTAGGTGATGTTCGCACCGTGCCACAGGCCACCGAGCAGCATGGTCAGGAACAGGTTGCGATAGGTGGTCAGGGTGCCTTTGCGGTTACCGCCCAGGGTGATGTACAGGTAGTCACGCAGCCAGGTCGACAGGCTGATGTGCCAGCGGCGCCAGAACTCGGTGATCGACTGGCTGATGTACGGCTGCTTGAAGTTTTCCATGAAGCGAAAACCCATCATCAAGCCCAGGCCGATGGCCATGTCGCTGTAGCCGGAGAAGTCGAAGTACAGCTGCGCGGTGTAGGCCAGGGCGCCGAGCCAGGCGTCACCGGTGGTCGGGTTTTGCAGGGCGAAGCAATGGTCGGCCACTACCGCGAGGGTGTCGGCGATGAACACCTTCTTGATGAAACCCTGCATGAACCGCGTGCAGCCCTCGGAGAATTTGTCGAGGGTATGGGTGCGGTTGTTGAACTGGTCGGCGAGGTCGCGAAAACGCAACACGGGACCTGCGATCAGGTGCGGGAAGATCGCCACGAACGCCGCGAAGTCGATCAGGTTGCGGGTCGCCGGGGTGTCGCCACGGTAGACGTCGATGATGTAGCTGATGGACTCGAAGATGTAGAACGAGATGCCGATCGGCAGCAGCACATGGGTCAGGATAAACGGCTCCAGGCCCACCGAGGTCATCATGGCGTTGATGCTGTCGACGCCGAAGTTGGCGTACTTGAAGTAGCCGAGGATGCACAGGTCGACCGCCACGCCGAGCAGCAGCCAGCGCTGCGCCGGTTTGGTCCGAACGCCTGCGGCGCCGACTTTCAGGCCGATCCAGTAGTTCCACAGCGTGACCGCCGCGAACAGTGCGAGGAAGTCCACACGCCACCAGGCGTAGAACACGTAGCTGGCGATCAGCAGTAGCAGATTGCGATAGCGTTGCCCGCTCAAGTAGTACAAGCCGAGAAAGATCGGCAAGAACAAAAACAGGAACACGTTGGACGAAAAAACCATCCCGATCTCTCCTTGTTTGAAGCTACATTCAAGGGCCAACGGCCCCCCCAAACCCCCCACGAAAAACCGGGGGCACATTGCATTCAAAAACCACCGCGATCCCTGTAGGAGCTGGCTTGCCAGCGATTCGGTCTGACATCCAACATTGATGTCGACTGACACACCGCATCGCTGGCAAGCCAGCTCCTACAGGGGGAATGCGTCGTTCTAGGAACCCTTGCCCTTTTCGTTGGCCGGGTCGTAGACCTTGGTCAAATCCCCGCCCAGGCGGAAGGTCTTGAACGGTTGCATGTCATGCTTCTTCTCCAGCACCTCCGGCGCGCAGGTGTAGAGGGTGCAGAACGGTTCGAGCCAGGCGAATTTCGAGTCGACTTTCAGGTCGGTCATGTCCTGTTTCTTGCCGTTCTTTTCCTCGAACTCATCCGGGTCTTCTACCCCGGCGAGTACGCGATCACCCAGGCGTTTCAAGGCGCCATTGTTTTCCTGGCGCAAATCCACACCATTGACCTGGGCGAAACTGGCGATCATCGCCAGCGGCGGCAGGGCATAGTTGTGATAGGCGAGGGCGCGTTGCTGACGCTTGAGTTCGTTCGGCAGATAACCGTCCGCATCAACCTGATTGGCGCCGACCTTGTATTCCTTCACGGCCCAGTCGAACAGGTCGCGGCGGTTGGTGGCGACGGAGGTTGCCATCACCGACCAGGCGGCCCAGTACGAGTGGTTGTTGGTTTTTTCCAGCGGCAGGTTGTCCCAGTCGCTGACCACCTGGTCGGCCATGCGGTTGAACCAGGCTTCGATCAACTGCGACTCCTGCTGATGGTTGGCCAGCGGGTGGGAGTCGGAAAACTTCAGGCGAATGTAGGACGACGCCATGCTGCCCAGCGCCCATTTGCGCATCGACTTGCCGGTGTGGTTGAAGTCCTTGGACATCAACGCATCGGCCTTGGCCCACGCCGTCAACCAGTTCAGGGTGCACTCCAGCTGTTCCGGGCGACCGTCACGCATGAACTGCATGACGCGCTTGCTGGTGCCGCGCTCGAGCTTGGTGATGTCGGCGGTGCTGTCGCGGAAGGCTTTTTCCGACTGCACGTTCAGTGTTGAACGCGCCTTGTCCGAACCTTCGTACTTGCTGCGAAATTGCAGCGAGCCGGTGTAGGGCGTCGGCATGGCATCGCAGCCGTCGCTCTTGTCGCCGGTTTTGACTTTCTCGATCGGCGCAAAATAGCCCTGTGGCGGGCGCAGTGGCGCCGCGGCCTGGGTCGCACCGGCGAACATCGCCAGGCTCAACAGCGTCAGTGTTGCAAGTTTCGGATTTCGCATAGCAGACCTCATTGCCCGGCTGAAGCAGTACGTTGCTCAGCGTTCGGGAATACGTTGCGTTTGCAGATTTTCGCTTCGACTTTCTGTGGCGCGGTGCCCGCTTTTTCAGGGCCCTGGATTTCGACGGCCAGCAGGTTCTGCGAGGCCCAGTCTTCGTCCGTGCGCAACTCGAAGGCGAAACGTCCGTCAGTGTCGGAGGTTTCCGGTTTGTCGATCTTGATGTCCTCGTGGCGCCCGTTCATGTACCAGAGGGTGGCTTGCAAGGTTTTCACCGAGGTGTCGGCGAAGCGGATGTCGACCTGGTGACTGCTGTTTCGCAGGTTCAGGTTTTTGCTGTTGACCATAAGCTCGTTCTTGCCCGGCTTCAGCGTGGTGCTGGCGGACATCTGTGCATCCTTGCCTTCGCAACCGTTGTCCAGCAGCGCCATCATCTGGCGGTAGATGGTTTCCTGGTCGAGGCGATAGAGCGGCGAGAATTCCCAGATGAGAATCTTCGGCGGGTTCTTCTGGAACTCCTCGCTGCCCAGGTACTGCAGCATCGAACCTTCCAGGCCACCGCCGGGGAACGCCACGTTGAGAATGTCGGCGCCGATGGCCTCTTCGAGGAAACCGGCGAAGTTGTAGTTCTTGCCACTGTGGCTGGTGCCGACCAGGGTGATTTCCGGATTGCCGGAATCGCCGAACAGATCGCCATCGCCTGCTTCGCCTTTCGGCTCGGTGGTGAATTGATCCATGTACTGGATCGCGTAGCTGGTGCCACAGAGTTGACCAGCCATGTTGTGCAATGTTCCGGTCTTGCCCATGCGACCCGACTTGTGGGTCTCGAATTCACGCTTGGGAATGTCGGCGAAGGCCGGGATCTGCTTGACCTTTTCGGCCACGATTTTTGCCGTGCGCTGGGCGCCATACGGCGTCCAGTGCTGGTCGCCGCGGAAGTAGAAATCGTGGGCGGGCAGGGTGTCGGGCAGCGACTCGTTGGTCAGCGGCGACAGGTCCGGTACCACGTAACCCATCTGCGCGAAACGGCCGAGCATGGTCTTGTAGTTCTTCAGCGCCTTGTCGAAATCGAAGCTGGCTTTTTCTGCCGGGTTCAACTTGTTGCGGTTCACCAGGCCACGAGTCGGCTGGTAAACCACCACCAGCTCCACGCCTTTGCTCTTGAACGCATCGTGCAGTTGCTTCATGCGCTTGTAGCCGGCAGGTGTGGTGTCGAACTCGGTGCGCAAGTCTTCTTGCGTACGGAACAACCAGTCGCCCTGGGCCTGTACCAGCGTGGTGAAGTTCTGCTGGTAACGCGTGGTGTAGTTCTTCGCGTCGTGGGCGGCGGGGCACAGGCTGCAGCACGGCTCGGCGCTGAATTTCGGTGCTTGCACTTCATCGGCGCGAACACCACCGCTGGCGGCGAGAATGCCGGCGGTCAGGGCCGACAGGCTGAGTAATTTGATCAAGTGTGGGTGCATAAAATTATCCTCAGTCCCGCATTTCGGTCTGGCGTTCGACAGGGTCGATCAGCACGGCTTTCTGCTGGCGCACCAGCAGGTCGAGAATTTCATCCTGGCGCTCGCCGAGAATCCCCGAGAAGCTGATGCCGCTGGATTTGGTCGGGGCGAGCATGGACACGCGATACAACTCGACGCTCAGCGGCGAGTCGATGGACAGTGGGCCACTGCCATTGGCCGCCAGTTCACCGCCGACCACGATCAGCGACACCTGGGCGTCGAACGGGTCGAGCTTGATGTCACGGTCGGTGTTGGTCAGGTCCTTGATGTGGCCGTAGACGCCGGTCAGACCGTTGGCCATGGCGACGTTTTCGTAAAGGCGAATGTTCACGCTGTTACGAATGCGGATGCCGTGACGACGGTTGCTGATCACCTTGTTGCCCCACAGCAGGTTGTCGGCACTCTCGTAGAGGGTGATGCCGTCGGTGTGGTTCTGGTAGATCTCGTTATGGGCGATTAGATTGTTCACGCTGTTACGGTCGATCACCAGGCCCGACAACTTGTTGTCGTAGCTGCGGTTGTTGAAGATGAAGCTGTCGTTGACCTCACGGGAAATGATGATCCCGTGCTTCTTCTTGGTCCCGAACACCGTGTTGTCGGCAATGATCAGGCCGTGGGAACGGTCGTGGGGGTCGATGCCGTAGACGATGTTGTCTTTGTAGGTGTTGCCCTTGACCACGAAGTCGCGGGTTTCGTAGCAGTAGAAGCCGTACCACATGTCCGAGAACTCGGAACCGACGATCCAGCCGGTCGGCTCAGGACGCTTGAGTACCTTGGCCATGTTCGGCGTGTACTGGGAAATACTCACGCCGTAGGACTTACTGTTGGCGTAGCCGAAACTGGCGATCTTGCTGTTGGCGATGTAGGTCTCGGTGCCGCCCCAGGACAGCAGGAACGGACGGAACTCCTTGGGCGACTTGAAGGCCGCCGGGCCGTTGGCCTTCTCACTCCAGCCAGTGATTTTGGTATCACGCACGAACAACTGGCCGTCGTTGACCAGGAACGAACCGGCCTCCTGGGACAGGCGCAGTTCCTGGGTCTGCTTGTCGATTTCCAGGATGCCCTTGTTGCCCACCACGATCGGCAACTTGGCCAGGAATACGCCCGGCGAGGTTTCGCTGAAGTACTGCTTGGGCAGCTTCTTCGCCAGGTCCTTTAGGTTCATGTAGCCGTCGTCGACGAAGATCGCCTGGGGGATGCCGTGCTGACGCACGACCCACTCGGCCATCTTGTTGTCGCCGCCGATGAAGTCCTTCAGGGCGTCTTCCTGCATCATGCGGCGCACGCTGATCTTGCCGGCCTTGCTGCGCACGACTTTTGCGGCGATGGCTTCGGCGGTGTAGCCCGAGGTGTCCGGCAGTTTCGGCGTGGCCAGCTCCAGCGGCGCGGTCGGTGCGCTGCTGACGGTATAGGTCTTGGCCTGTTGCAGCTCCTTGGCCATGGTGGCCGGCTTGGCGGCCGGCTCCACATTGGCGAAGGCAGTCGCGCTGGCCAGCAGCAGGGCGCCGGCGAGCAAGGTCAAGGACCCTTTCTTGGCACTGTTCATGTCGGGGACTCCCTTCGCAATGTGCATCAGAAGCGCCAGATCACGTCGACGAACGCGCGGTGCATGTACGAATCGACTTCCTTGCCGTAGGCGTCGCCCGGCTTGAACACACCGCCACGGAAGCGCACCAGGGCCGAAGGCTCATCGATCTTCTGGCTCAATGCCGCCGGCAGCAGGCCTTGCTTGAAGTACTTGGTGACCACCAGATCCATTTCCTGGCCGAGGTCTTTATCACCATCGTTCAGAGGCAGGGACGTGCTGGACAGCACCGCGCCGGTGACGTCGTCGGTGTTGTTCTGCACGGCGTCGATGCCGTTGCTGGTGATCGGCTTGTTGCCGTCGACGCGCCAGAACTTGTGGTAGATCAGGCTGGCGTCGTACTCGTCGTTGAGCATCCACGAACCGAACAGGGTGGCCGATTGCATGTTGTTCATTTCGCCACGGAAGGCTTCGCCGAAACGGTGCACACGCGA
The DNA here is from genome assembly GCF_035064975.1 of Pseudomonas sp. YuFO20. Classification (NCBI taxonomy): domain Bacteria; kingdom Pseudomonadati; phylum Pseudomonadota; class Gammaproteobacteria; order Pseudomonadales; family Pseudomonadaceae; genus Pseudomonas; species Pseudomonas sp. YuFO20. Next base: position 50,147 of record NZ_JAXDEO010000003.1, on the reverse strand, counting down.
GCGGGTACCGGTGTAGCTCGAGCGGTTGCTTTCCAGGCCGTTCTGTTCGTAATCGGCGCTGGCACGGGCGTAGGCCGCACCGACTTGCCATTGCGGATCGAGGCGCAGACGCACGCCCAGGTCGGTGGCCCAGCCATCGACGTCGCCGCTGTGCTTGGCTTGCGCCGGTGCGGTGCCATCGGCGTTCAAAGGGTTGACCGTGTCACGGTCGCCGCTCATGCCGGTGATGCTGCCCCAGTAGTTGACCGTGTTGGTGTTGCGCCAGTTGTAGGCGTCGCTGTTGGCCTGCAGGCCCAGCCAGCTGATGTCACCGTTCTGTTTCTTGTCCAGCGAATCGCCGGCCACGCCCGGCTCCGGATAGTCGAGCTTGCCGTCATCGTGGGTGTGATGACCGCGAATGCCGGCCCAGTGGCCCGGTGTCCATTGGTATTCGGCATCGGCGTAGGCGTGCAGGCGATCCTTGTCCTTCGGCGCCAGTTCCTTCAGGTCAGTGCGGTACTCGCTGAAGCGTTCGGCGATACCGGCGTTGGCGCGCAACAGGGTGGTGTCGAAGGTCCAGTTCAGGGCTTCGATGTTGGTGTCGCGCCATTGACCGTCGTCGTTGTGCAGACGCTGGCGGCCGAATTTCAGGATTTCGCCAGGGTAGGGCGTGAAGCCGCTGTAGCCGACCCAGAACTCGCGCATCGCCAGGTAGTTCTTCTTGGTCTTGCGGTCATTGTTGACGGTGTTTTCGGTGCCTTCGGATTGCTGCAGGGTGTCGGTCTCGATGATGTCGGTGGACGTCACGGCTTGACCCATTGCATACGCGCTCCACGCGCCGCTCTCGCCATACACCCACGGGCGCAGGTCGAGGCCCAGGCCATTGACGTCGCCGCCACTCTGGGTACCGAGGTCACGGTCGTCTTCGGACTGGCCGGTGATTTTCACGTCCAGGCCGTAGTTCTTGGTTTCTTCAGTCATCGCCGCCAGTGTCGGGCACGACCAGATCAGCGCGAACGTCAGGCCGATACCGGCCTTCATGAATGGATTCAACTTCATAGGGATTCCTCGCCGTCTTCTTCTTGCAGGGCGTGCAGTTGCAGCGTGTTCTGGCTCAAGTTGCCGCGAACCGCCTGTTCCTGTTTCAACAGGCGCTGGGCCTCGGCCAGCTGCGCAGGCGGCAGTTGGGCTTCGAGGGTTTGCGCAAGCTCGGTGGCTTGCGGGGTGTTCTGGGTCTTGGCCAACTGGCTGAAGACGTATGCATTGAGCGGGTCAGGCTTGGTGCCTTTGCCTTGGGAAAACAGTTGGGCGATGGCGAAGTCGGCGCTGTTCTGGCCGTTACGCGCAGCGGTCAGCAGATGATCCAGGGCCTTCTGCGGATAGACCTTGCCCAGGTAGCCACGGCGATAGATCTGGCCAAGGTAGTAATCGGCGGCGACTTCACGGCCGACGGCTTTCTGGAAGTGTTCCTCGGCGACCTTGGCGTCGGCCGGGACCATCTTGCCTTCGTAGTAGAGCTTGCCCAGCAACAGCTCGGCGCGCGGTTGGTCGGCGGCGCGGCCGTTGTCCAGGTACTTCATCATCTGGTCGACATCGCCGAGTTCCGGGAAGTCGTAGATCAGTTGCGCGAGGGTGACCCACGAGGCCGGGTAGCCTGGAGCGATGGGTTCAAGCAGCGACTGCGCGGTTTTTTCGTCGGGCGTGCCCAGGGTCCGATCGGCGAGCACGCGGGCGACGCTGTCGACACGCTGGGCGGAAACGGCGCCGCGACTGTGAGCGGCCTGCATCTGCTTGATCAGCTCGGCCTGTTGCTCCGGCTTGGCCTGTTTCTGGTAGACCGTGGCCAGTTCGACGTAGCAGATGTCGGTGGTGTTGAGCGCGGCCTTGCAGACCTTTTCCACTTCGTCGAGGTGCTGGTCGTAGGTGCCCTGGGTGCGATACAGCAGCACTTGCGCCAGGCCCGCTTCCGGCTTGCCTTCGGCGCGCCATTGGCTGATCTGCTGCTGGGCGTCGACGTTGGGGAAGCTGTGCGGGTATTGCAGGTACAGCATCGCCAACGGGATCAGGGTGTTGCCTTCGCCGGCGGCCGAGGCTTTTTTCAACAGGCCTTCGGCTTCGTGCTGTTCGGCTTCGGTGGAGCCGGGCTTGGCCACCAGCAGGCGACCCAGGCGTGCCTGGGCACGGGGTGAAACGCTGGCCGCGGCGCGGTAAGTCGCCTCGGCCTGTTTCATCTGCGCGGGGTCGCGGCTGTCGACCTGGAGATCGGCCAGGCCAACCTGGGCTTCGCTGTAGCCCAGGTCTGCCAGTTGCTGGTAGTTCGCCGCGGCAGTGGCGGTATCGCCGCGCTTGAGCGCTTCGTTGGCCAGGCGCTGGTCGGGCAGGCCGGCGCAACCGGCGAGGCTGACTGCCAATGCCAGCGAGCACACCATCAATCCTATGTGGGAGCCAGCCTGCTGGCGATGCATTCGACTCGGTGTTCCAGCGGTACCGCATTGATCCAATCGCTGGCAGGCCAGCTCCCACAGGGACTGCGGTGTTCTTGGAATTGGTGGCGTCGTCACGTGCATGTCCTCCGGTTACAGACCAGCAGCCATGGCTTTGTCGATCAGCCAGTTCAGGTTCGGGCCACGGTCGCTGTTCACTTCCACCGGACGGCCGGCGAGGCTGCTGTCCAGGGCTTCGTCAGGCTGGATCAGGACGCGGATGTCGGATGACAGGTCGGCGCTTTTCAGGCTGGTGCTGCTGACGATCTTGCCGGTGCGGGTCTTGTCTTCGCCGGCGATCTGGAAGCGCACCGGGGTGCCTGGCAGAACGTCGCCGAACTGGCGATAGGAGAAGCGCGCCTCGACGTTGGCTTCGGTATTGCGTGGCACCAGTTGGAAGATCACGTCGCCTTTGCTGGCGTACTGACCGTCGGCGACCATTTGCTGGGCCACGGTGCAATCGCACGGCGAGGTCAGGGTGCCGGTCATCTGCTTGCCGAACAGCTCTTCAACCTTGGCCGGGGCCAGTTGATCGTCTTCCAGGTGACCCTTGAGCACGTCGAGCATGCTGGTGCTGAAGGTCGCCAGCGGTGCGCCTTTGGCTGCAACGCCATCGCCTTTCACCAGGCTCTGCACGGTGCCGTCGCGGGGCATGGTGATGTTCACACCCGGCACGCTGACCAGGCCGGCCTGGGCGTGGCTGACGAAGTACATGCCGTACACCGATTTGAAGATGAAGCCGAACGCCGCCAGGCCGACGACGAAAACCCCCAGGCTGAGTGTCACTGCTTTCATGCGCCCGAACGCGCTCATGCCGTGGCCGCCGTCCTTGATCTTGCGCGCCTTGGTGAAGTTGTCGCGCTGCAGGGTCGCCAGCACTTCGCCGATGGTGACGATGTCGCCCGCCAGGTGCGAAGTGATCAGGTGGCGCAAGGTCGAGATGTCCTGCGGCTCCAGGTTCTGGAACTGGCAGCCGGTACGACCGGTCTCGCGATCATGGGAGCGCACCTGCAATTCCACGTCCATGGCCAGGCCGAGGTTGTCGATGACGAACTGCAGGCGGGCCTTGTACTTGTCGCCGATCTTCAGTGGCAGTTGCCCGGCATTGAAGGCCAGGCCACCGGCGGACAGGTCGATCACTCGCGCTTCGACCGGCGTACGGTCAGGGCCGAAGAAACGCAGCTTGGCCGGGATTTTCACTCGGGCGTGTTGGCGCTGGGCTTCGGATTCATGCACTACGTTGGCGTTGACGGCGGTATTCATATGGGCGATTTCCTGGTTAATTCAATAAGGGGGCGGTCAGACCATCATCAGCAGCACGGCGACAAAAATGCTGCCGGCGGAGAAGGTCATGGTCCGAGACGACCAGGTGTTGAACCAACGTTGAAAGCTGGCGAGATCACGGGTCAGGGAAGTGGGCTGGCGAGTCCAGGACTGTTGGTCGAGGCGGAAGAACACGTAGATCTTCACCAGCGCGCCGACGATCTGGTTGTAATAGAGAATCGCCGGGTATGCCGGGCCGATCCGGTGACCGGAACAGGACAGCAACAGGGTCAGGATCAGGCGGGTGATGCCGATCCACAGCAGGTACACCAGGATGAACGCGGTGCCGTACTTGAAGCTGGCGATCAGCGCCACCGTCAAGCCCAGCAGGGAGGTCCACATCGACACGCGCTGATCGAACAGCACCACCGAGGTGAACGCACCGAGGCGTTTGACCCCAAGGCCGAGGGCCCGGGAGTTCTGGCGCAGGTTGTTGCCGTACCAGCGGAACATCAGCTTGCGGCTGGCCTTGATGAAGCTCTTCTCAGGCGGATGCTCGACGGTGTTGATCGCCGCGTCCGGCACGTAGAAGGTGTCGTAGCCCAGGCGCATCAGGCTGAACCAGCTCGACTTGTCGTCGCCGGTGAGGAATTTGAAACGACCCAGGCGCCAGTGTTGCAGCGAGTCGCTTTCCACGTCGGCGATGAATTCCGGGTTGGTCACCACGGTGGCACGGAACACCGACATGCGCCCGGTCATGGTCAGCACGCGCTTGGACAAAGCCATCGAGCACATGTTGATGTGGCGCTGGGCGAAACGCAGCTTGTGCCATTCGCTCATGATGTAGCCGCCGCGCACTTCGCAGAACTCGTTGGTGGTCAGGCCGCCGACGTTGCCGAACAGCTGGAACCACGGCACGGTCTTGCGCACTGTGCCCTCGCCGAGCACGGTGTCGCCATCGATCACGGCCACGACGGCGCGGTCATCCGGCAGGTGGCGGGAGATGGCGCGGAAACCGTAGGCCAGGCCGTCGCGCTTGCCGGTACCGGGAATGCGCACGAAGTCGAGCTTGACCCGGGCAGGCGGGTTCATCCGGTTCCACAGGCTCTTGACCAGCAGTTCATCGGACATTTCAACGATGGAGCAGACCACGGTGGTTGGCAGCTCGCAGTCGATCGCTTCGCGGATCACCGAGCTGTAGACCTGCGCGGTGGTCAGCGCATCGATACGAAAACTGGTGACCATCAAAAAGACATGGGACGGGTCCGCCGCCTTGCCCAGCTTGCGCACTTTGCGCCGCAGGTGCGGGTAGACCACGTACAGGAACAGCATGCCGCGCAGAAAGTGCGTGGCACCCATCGAGTAGCGCCAGATACCGACGATACCGATCAGGAAAATGAAGTCCTTCGACTCGGAGTCGAACGTGGACACAGGCAGCGCCATGGCGATGCCCATCAATAAACTCAGGTAGAACAGCCAACCGGCGGCCTGGAGTAGGCCGTGCTTTAGCCTGTGCATAATCTGCATCCGTCTCGATCTCGGGCGAGCCTGTGGGGTGGCCCGATGGGGTTAAGGCAGGCTTGTGAAAACTGGCGGCACCCGTTCTGGATGACGCCAGAGTCCCTGTAGGAGCTGGCGAAGCCTGCGATCTTTTGATCTTTAGCCATCGCCTGCGCCAAAAGATCGCAGCCTGCGGCAGCTCCTACAGATACCGCGTTACCAGCAGATGCCTTCAGTCCGGCCAGTCACGCTGGTGGCCTTGGACATGAAGCCGACCAGGTCGATCACCTGCTTGCCGTGTGGAACGTTCTGCACCAGGGCGCGGAATTTCTCGTCACGGTTGCCGAGGATGATCACGTCGGAGTTGTTGATCACTTCGTCGAAGTCGGCGTTGAGCAAGGACGAGACGTGGGGGATCTTCGACTCGATGTAGTCCTTGTTCGCGCCGTGAACGCGGGCGTATTCGACGTTGCTGTCGTAGATGCTCAGGTCGTAGCCCTTGCCGATCAGCATTTCCGCCAGGTCCACCAGCGGGCTTTCGCGCAGGTCGTCGGTGCCGGCCTTGAAGCTCAGGCCCAGCAGGGCGACTTTGCGTTTGTCGTGGCTGGAAACGATGTCGAAGGCGTTCTGCACCTGGGACTCGTTACTGCGCATCAGCGAGTTGAGCAGCGGTGCTTCCACGTCCAGGGAGCCGGCGCGGTAGGTCAGGGCACGCACGTCTTTGGGCAGGCAGGAACCGCCGAAGGCGAAGCCCGGGCGCATGTAGTACTGGGACAGGTTCAGGGTCTTGTCCTGGCAGACCACGTCCATCACTTCGCGACCGTCGACGCCGACGGCCTTGGCGATGTTGCCGATCTCGTTGGCGAAGGTCACCTTGGTGGCGTGCCACACGTTGCAGGTGTACTTGATCATTTCGGCAACGGCGATGTCCTTGCGGATGATCGGTGCGTCGAGTTCTTCGTACAGCGATTGCAGAACGTCGCCCGAGGCCTTGTCGAACTCGCCGATGACGGTCATTGGCGGCTGGTCGTAGTCGGCGATGGCGGTGCTTTCGCGCAGGAACTCAGGGTTCACGGCAACACCGAAATCGACGCCGGCCTTCTTGCCGGAGCAGTCTTCGAGAATCGGGATCACCACGTTGGCCACGGTACCTGGCAGCACGGTGCTGCGAACCACGATGGTGTGGCGGGTGGTCTTGTCACGCAGGACAAAACCGATCTCGCGGCACACGGCTTCGATGTAGTTCAGTTCCAGATCGCCGTTCTTCTTGCTCGGCGTACCGACGCAGATCATCGACAGGTCGGTGTCGCGAATGGCCTCGGCGAAGTTGGTGGTGCCACGCAGGCGACCGGTCTGGATACCCTGGGCCAGAAGTTCGCCCAGGCCTGGTTCAACAATCGGCGATTTGCCGGCATTGATCATATCGATCTTGTCTTTGGCAACATCGACGCCAACGACGTCATGGCCCCGTGCAGACAGGCAGCCGGCACAGACAGCGCCTACGTAACCCAAACCAAATATGCTGATGCGCATCGCATTTACCTCAGTGTTGATCAAGCCATTAGATGGCCGGAGTTAATGGTGTTCAGCGGTTATAGTGCACGCGGAAGTTACGCCTGGCAGGCGCGACAATACCGCGTGCTGGCATAAAAGTTCCGAGTGTCTAAATAAGTGCACTCAAGGTGTGCGCAACTAGGCCTTGTTGTTATGACTTGCCCTGTTATGCAGCGCGTCCTCTGTTCAGAAGAAGTTCGTGCAATGTTCCTGCACGCTCGATGTCAGGCCGAAAGCCCGTAGATCAAGCGTTTTGGTGCCCGGGTGGGCACGTTTATAGGGACGCGGCCTTGGCCTTGCAGGGGATATTAATGGTGCGTATCTCCTGTGCGTTCTGGTGTTGCCCAAATCAGGGGGTTAGTCAGTGGAAGTTAGTATTGCAACTTCACTACATGGTTCCCTGATCTGCGTAAGTTATCTCGTACATCCACGGCGAGAATCGTTACCGGTGGTATGAGCGGTGCATCTGGACATAGTTCCGGCCCGCTCATCACGAAATCTGAAATTTCTTGAAATATTGTCAAAGATGGCACTGCTCTCAAATTGATAGCACTTGCCGTTTCGCCCTTTATATATAGGCGGATTATTGGAGGGGATAGTTTTTTGCCACTATCGATAATTTTTTTCGGTGCCACTACTGAAAAAAATGATCGAAGTCGAGTGAAACTAAAGTTAGAAAATTGACAGGTGGTATTTTGGCGTCATAAAAATGACGAAAAAAGTGAGGGGTTTCGAGGGGATCAGTGGGGGCGCACGAGGGGAGCTGGAAGGTCGTGCGCCGACCCGTTGCTTTACTCTGGTGCGTGGTCGCGCAGGAACACCAGGTTGTCCGCTTTAGACTGTTCGGCGCTGTAGCGATAGCCCTGAACATCAAACTGTTTGAGGGCTTGCGGATCGTTGATGCGTTCTTCGATGACGAAGCGGCTCATCATGCCCCGGGCCTTTTTCGCGTAGAAGCTGATGATCTTGTACTGACCGTTCTTCAGGTCCTTGAACTCGGTGTTGATGATGCGTGCGTTCAAGGCGCTGCGCTTGACCGCCGAGAAATACTCGTTGGACGCCAGGTTGAGCAGCACGTCATCGCCCTGGTCGGCCAGGGCTTCGTTCAGCCATTCGCTGATCCGCGTACCCCAGAAGGCATACAGGTCCTTGCCCCGGGCATTGGCCAGTTTGGTGCCCATTTCCAGACGGTACGGCTGCATCAGGTCGAGGGGACGCAGCAGGCCATACAGGCCGGAGAGCATGCGCAGATGTTGCTGGGCGTAGTCGAAGTCGGCTTCGCTGAAAGTTTGCGCATTGAGCCCGGTGTAGACGTCGCCCTTGAACGCCAGCAAGGCCTGCTTGGCGTTGGCCGGGGTGAAGGCGGGTGTCCAGCTGCCGAAGCGGGCGGCGTTGAGCCCGCCGATCTTGTCGGAAACGTGCATCAGTTCGCTGATCTGCGCCGGGGTCAGCTCGCGCAGCTGCAGGATCAGCTCCTGGGAATGGTCGAGGTATTGCGGCTGGGTAAAGCGCTGGGTCGCCGGCGGCGTTTCGTAATCGAGGGTCTTGGCGGGGGAAATCACCGTCAGCATGAAGTCGTCTCCTTTAATCGTGGCGGCGATTCTAGGGGGTTGACCGTGTTGACTCCAGCTATCGGTGCGATAGGTGATCGGTGGCGTCATGGGACAAGATCGCAGCCTCGCTTCGCGAGACAGCTCCTACGGGACCGGGTTGGCTTGAAAATGGACCGTACCCGGGAGCGGGTTGGCTTGAACTCGGAACACCCCCCCTGTAGGAGCTGTCTCGCGGAGCGAGGCTGCGATCTTTTGATCTCCCCGCGATATAGTGCCGCCCGGGCCCGGTTATGGAGACTTCCCATTGCGCATCGTTTTTCTCATCTCGATCTGGCTATTTAGCTTCGGCGCCATCGCGGCACCCGGTGAAGTAGCAACGCTGGATCGCAGCACCTGGCCGGAAAAACTCGACAACCCGACCCTGTTCGATGTCGCCTCGCGGGCCGAAATCCTCATGTTCGCCCGGGTGCTGCTGGCCAGTGAAGCCCTGGACGAGGCGGCGCTGGCGCAACGCCTTGGCTTGCGCACCATCAACCTGGAGTCGGTCAATCGGGTTCGTCAGCGCCTGTGGCAACGCCTGCTGGCCAACTACAACTTCGCTCAGCAGAGTTGCGACCAGGACGCCTCCTTCTGTTTCCTGGTCGAGGACATGGCCACCTTGCGCGAGCAGGCCGGCAAGTTCCAGCTCAGCGAGGACAGCTACTACACCCGATGGTCCGAGCCGAGTCGCCTGTTCCACAGCCAGTACCTGGATGAGCAACTGCGCAAGGCGGCGCTGTTCCCGCAAACCAGCAGCGAAGTCGATCGTTTTGGCGACTATGAACGCAATGGCGACGGCATGCATGATCGGCTGTTTCTAATGACCTTCGACAGCGCCGCCAATGCCACGCCGGACAATACCGACTGGATTGCCGAGTACCTGCGCAAGGCCAACCTCAGTGGCACCTTCTTCGTGCTCGGCAAGGACCTCCAGGCCCGTTTAAACGAGCGCTCGGTGGCTAGCCTGCAGTCGACCTGGTCAACCCAGTGCATCGGCGTGCAGGGCTGGGAATTTCGCTCCCACAGCCACTGGCAGGACTGGCAGGACTCGGTACGCCGCAGCGTCGAGCTGGCCAAAAGCAAGCTGCCGGAGAACTTCGTGCCGCTGTTTCGCCCGCCCGATGGCCAGCGCCGCGCCGACGCCGCCGCTTTCTTCAAGGCCCAGGGCTTGCAGGTCGCCCTGTGGGATATCGATGCCCAGGACGGTGCGGGCAAGCTCAAGGGCAGCCAGAGTGCGCAACGGGTGCTGACCCTGATGCTGCTGTGGCGCCACGGGGTGATCAATTTCAATGTGAAGCAGGAGGGGGTGAAAACGGCGTTGCCCTGGCTGATCACGCAAACGGCGCAAAGCGGGATCGGGTGGGAAGACTGTCAGGAGGGATTTCGCTGAAAACCGCCAAAGCCCGTAAACATTGGGTGAAAGGCGATTTTAGAGGTGATTTTGCTGCAGGTTGACTTCCGACTGTAAACGGGTGATGGCAGTCCGCCAAGTGTTATTGGTCATTCTGAAAAATAAACTTCAAAAAAGCGTCAAAGTACTTTTTTCTGTCATGGGTTTTGGAGTATTACGAAGACAGACCGCCGAAACCTGCAACACAGGTGGCGTCTCCCAAGACCCGCATGTATGCAGAACACTTGAGTCCCCGCAGGTGTATTCGGTAGTCACTTCGAGGCGCAGCACCGCCAAGGTATTGCGTCGACTGGCTCCCACAAAGGTGACCGAGTATGGATGATCACGGACGTAGCTCTTCTTCCAACCAGCCAATCCTTTATGTACTCGATACCAACGTATTGATTCACGATCCAAACGCGCTGCTTAACTTCGAAGAACACCACGTCGCGATCCCGATGACCGTGCTTGAGGAACTCGACAAGCTCAAGAGCGGGCATCACAGCGTTGCCGCCGAATGCCGCCAGGCCATCCGGCTGATCGACAAGACCCTGGGCGATGCCTCACCCGAGGACGTCGAGCAGGGTGTGCCGATCCAGCGGGGCAAGAGCGGACCCAAGGGCTTGCTGTCAATTCTGATGAGCAAGCACGCCGAGCCGAACCTGATTCTGCCCGAGCACCTGAACGACAACAAAATCATCAACCAATTGATCGACCTGCACGCGCGGGACCCACAAAAGCCCGTGGTGCTGGTCACCAAAGACATCAACATGCGCCTCAAGGCCCGCGCCTGCGGGATCGCGGCCGAGGACTACAGCACCGACCAACTGGTCGACGACGTATCGCTGCTGCCTAATGGCTACCACAACATGACCGGCTCGTTCTGGGACCGCGTGAGCAAGGTCGAAACCCGCCAGGACCACGGCCGCACCTGGCATCAGGTACAACTGATCGACAATCTGCCCGCAGTGCACATCAACGAGTTCATCATCGACGAGCAGGGGTTCGTCGGCTGGATCAAGGAGATCGAGGAAGACAAACTGCTGATCCTGGACCTTCACCAGGAACCGCTGCTGCACCAGGAAGCCTGGGGCCTCAAGCCGCGGGACATCTATCAGAGCCTGGCGCTGTATGCCTTGCTCGATCCGGACATCCACCTGGTCAACCTGTCCGGTGCCGCAGGCTCGGGTAAAACCATCCTCGCGCTGGCCGCGGCCATTGAACAGACGATGGTCAGCAAGCGCTACCGCCGCATCATCGCCACCCGCAGCGTGCAAGGCCTGGACCAGGAGATCGGCTTCCTGCCCGGCACCGAAGCGGAAAAAATGGAGCCTTGGCTGGGCGCCATCACCGACAACCTCGAAGCCTTGCACATGGATGACGAAAGCACCCATGGCAGCGTCGACTACATCCTCAGCAAAGTGCCGTTGCAGTTCAAATCCCTCAACTACATCCGGGGCCGCAGCTTCCAACAGAGCCTGATCCTGATCGATGAATGCCAGAACCTCACGCCGCACCAGATGAAAACCATCATCACCCGTGCCGGCGCCGGTTCCAAAGTGGTGTGCCTGGGCAACCTGGCACAGATCGACACCCCTTACCTGTCCGCGACCAGCTCCGGGCTGACCTACCTGACTGAACGCTTCAAGGACTTCCCGAACGGGGTGCACATCACCCTGCAAGGGGTGCCACGTTCGATCCTGGCCGAATACGCCGAATCGCATCTGTAACCTTCACCCAAAACCGGGCGGCCCTAAAGCCGTCCGGTTTTTTATGGCCGACAAAAACCTTGTAGGAGCTGGCTTGCCAGCGAAGGGGGCCTTGAAGCTTGCATTGAATTCAAGGCCCTCATCGCTGGCAAGCCAGCTCCTACAGGAATGCGTCCATCCGATAATCTGGCGTGCGGAAATCTGACCCACAGGTTTACAATCGAAACTCCTGATCAGGAGTAACCCCGTGCTGACTCATCTCGATTCCCAAGGCCGCGCCAACATGGTCGACGTCACCGAAAAAGACGTGACCTTCCGTGAGGCCACGGCCCAGGCGCTGGTGCGCATGCTGCCCGAAACCTTGCAAATGATCGTCAGTGGCGGTCACCCCAAGGGCGATGTGTTCGCCGTGGCCCGCATTGCCGGCATCCAGGCGGCGAAAAAGACCAGCGACCTGATTCCCCTGTGCCATCCGCTGATGCTGACCGGGGTCAAGGTCGAACTCAGTGCCGAAGGCGAGGACAGCGTGCGCATCGTGGCGTGCTGCAAGTTGTCCGGGCAGACCGGTGTCGAGATGGAGGCCCTGACCGCTGCCAGCGTCGCCGCCCTGACCATCTATGACATGTGCAAGGCCGTGGATCGCGGCATGACCATCGAAAGCGTGCGCCTGCTGGAGAAGGTCGGCGGCAAGAGCGGGCATTTCCAGGCGGAGCAGCCATGAACGTCACCGTGAAATTTTTTGCCCGTTACCGCGAAGCGCTGGGCGTCGATGCGGTAAAGGTCGAGGGCGACTTCGCCACCGTCGACGACGTGCGCGCATTGCTGGCCCAGCGCGACGGCGCCGAAGTCTTGAGCGAGCAGAACCTGATGTGCGCGCGCAACGAAGACCTGTGCCAGCTCGACGAACCGGTCAGCGATGGCGATGAAGTGGCGTTTTTCCCCACCGTGACCGGGGGCTGAGCCATGGCCATTCGCGTGCAATCGACCGCGTTCGACCCTGGTGCTGAAGTCAACGCCATGCACGATGCCAATGTCGGCGTCGGCGCGGTGGTGAGTTTCGTCGGCTACGTTCGCGACTTCAATGACGGCCTGGATGTCGCCGGGATGTTCCTCGAACACTATCCGGGCATGACCGAAAAAGCCCTCGGCAAGATCGCCACCGAGGCCGAGCAGCGCTGGCCCTTGCTCAAGCTGGAAGTGCTGCATCGCATCGGGGCCCTGGAGCCCGGCGAGCCCATCGTCTTCGTCGGCGCCGCCAGCGCCCACCGCCAGGCGGCCTTCGACGCCTGCGCCTTTGTCATGGACTACCTGAAAACCCGCGCCCCGTTCTGGAAAAAGGAAAACACCAGCGATGGGCCGCGTTGGGTCGAGGGGCGCGATAGTGATCATGCGGCGGCGGATCGCTGGAAGCGGTAATTCCTGCGGCGTTCTTTAGTCAGTCTTCGCGAGCAAGCCCGCTCCCACAGTGATCTTCTGTGAACACAAACTCTGTGTACGACACAGACCCCTGTGGGAGCGGGCTTGCTCGCGAAGAGGCCATCCGCTTCACCCAAGAACCGCTTGATTGACCACCCGACCATCGGCCGGCACGCCACCCATTTACCCGATTGACGCCAAATACATAAAAGTCCAGTATGGAATTCCAAGTATAAAAACAGCTTCAAGCTCCGAGCTTCAAGCTTGGAACTGCTCTTCTTCGTCTTGCCAAACCAACAACAACCCGCGAGAGAACGAACATGAAGAAACTCCCCCTCATCACCGGTCTGGCCCTGAGCCTGTTGGCGTGCAGCAACCTGTTTGCCGCCGAGAAAACCCTGCGCATCGGTATCGAAGCGGCCTATCCACCGTTCGCCTCCAAGACCGACAAAGGCGAGATCGCGGGCTTCGACTACGACATCGGCAATGCCCTGTGCGCGCAGATGAAGGTCAAGTGTGTGTGGGTCGAGGGCGAGTTCGACGGCCTGATTCCTTCCTTGAAAGTGAAGAAGATCGACATGGCCCTGTCGTCCATGACCATCAACGAAGACCGCAAGAAGTCGGTGGATTTCACCCACAAGTACTACTTCACCTCGTCGCGCCTGGTCATGAAGGAAGGCGCAGTCGTCGATGACCAATATGCCAGTCTCAAGGGCAAGACCGTGGGCGTGCAACGGGCGACCACCACCGACCGCTACGCGACCGAAGTCTTCGAACCCATGGGCGTCAACGTCAAGCGCTACAGCAACAACGAAGAGATCTACATGGACCTGGCGGCGGGCCGCCTCGATGCCATCTTCGCCGACACCATTCCCCTCAACGACTTCCTGTCGATGCCCCGTGGCAAGGGTTACGCCTTTGTCGGCCCAGAGCTCAAGGACCCGAAATACGTGGGCGAGGGCGCCGGGATCGCGGTTCGCAAGGGCAACACCGAGCTGGTCTCGGAGCTGAACACCGCGATCGACGGCATCCGCGCCAGTGGCGAGTACCAGAAGATCTCTCAGCACTACTTCAAGTCTGATATCTACGGCGAGTGATCAATTGTTCTCGGGGCTTTCTCGCGAAGGCCCCACTGCATTGCAGCTTCTCGATGGCTGCAGATTGAGCGCCAGTACGCTCGCCAGCACGATGACCATCCCACTGATGACCATGATCGACGGGCGCTCAGCCAGAACCACCGAGGCCATCAGCATGGCCGTGGGCGGTATCAGGTAAAGCGAAATTGAAGCGCGACTCACGTTGCTGTGAGTCAGTACGTAGGCCCAGGCAAGGTACGCCAGGGCGCTGGGGAAAATGCCCAGGATGAGCACCGCCAGGTTGGCCGAAGCTGAGGCGTTCTGCACTTCGCTCCACAAGCCCGGTGCATACACCAGTAATAACGTGGTGCCCGACCAGATGGTGTAACACACCATCGTCAGCCCGTCGTAGCGATGGGAATGGCGTTTTTGCAGGGCGAAATAGAGGCTCCAGGACAAGGCCGCCAGCAGGATCAGCAGCCCGTGCGCATCCAGTTCTCCAAAGCCACGATCACCCGTCACCACGACCCCCGCACCGAGCAAGCCGCACAGCACACAGATCCACTGCCAACCATTGACCCGGTCCTTGAACACGAAATGCGCCAGTATCGTGCTGAACAGCGGCGTGGATTGCGCAAGCACACTGGCCGCGCCGGCGCTGACGCCTCGTTGGCCGAAGTTGAGGGCGATGTGGTGCAGGCTGACAGCAAAAAATCCCAGCAAAACCAACAGTGGCAGATCTTTCAGGCGCGGTAGGGAAATACGCGCCACCAAAGCGACCCCAGCCATGAACGTCGAGGCGATGAGAAAGCGGATCAGCGCCAGATGACCCGGCTCGTAAGCCCCTAACCCGATGCGGATGCCAATGGGGGAGTAGGCCCAGCAGAGGATCACGAAAACCGTCGCCAGGGCGATTTTTACGCCAGGCCTTTCGGCGAGGCGGCGTTGAACAAAATCCATAAGGCGATCCTGTGTGTCCGGCGGAAAAAGGCGTAGTGCAATGCCGACACTCGAATTATCAAAACCCTATGAATTTACTACAAGTGACTTAAACTGACTTAAGCATTCACTTTGGGTGACCTATGGAGCTGTCCCAGCTGCGCATGTTCAACACGGTTCATCACCTGGGCAGCATCGCGCGCGCGGCCGAGGCGCTGCACTGTGTGCCGTCCAATATCACCGCGCGCCTCAAGTCCCTGGAGCGTGAACTCGGTACGCCGCTGTTTTCCCGCGACGGCCGTGGATTGCGGATCACCCCCGCCGGGGAGGTGTTTCTTGAGTACACGACGAAAATTCTTGGCCTGGCCGAAGAGGCGCGCAGGGCGTTGGCACCCGGCAGTGCGCCGAGCGGTCCTCTGCGCATTGGTGCCATCGAATCCAGTGCCACGGGGCGATTGCCCAGGTTACTGGCCAAGTACCACGAGCTTTATCCACAGGTGATGCTGGAGTTGAGCACCGGAACCTGGGCTCAATTACTCGACGACACCCAGCATCGGCGGCTTGATGGGGCGTTCGTGGCGGTCAACGTTGATCGCCCGGGACTGCAGCGGGAAGTGATGTACCGCGAAGACCTGATTCTCATCGCATCCGCCTCCCATGGGCCTTTGCGCAAGGCGGCGGACCTGCAGGGCAAGGCGATTTTCATGTGGCCCCCGGGTTGCCCGTACCGCTTCGCGCTGGAACAGTGGCTGTTGCGCCATGACCAGGTGCAGCCGATTGTCAGCATCGCCAGCTATGGCACCATCGTTGGCTGTGTCAGCGCTGGTGCCGGCGTCGCGCTGGTGCCCCGGGGAATCTACGAGCAGTATGGTCTTAGCGCAGGTTGCCAGGGCTATGAGTTCCCGGAACTGACGAGCATCGACAACCTCTTTTACTGGCACGAAAGCGCGGGCCGGCACCCGGCTCGCGAGGCCTTTGTGAAGTTGTTGCAGGCCGAGTTCGAGGGGCCGGGGTCGTCAGGGTTAATCCCGTCTTAACCGGCCTGTCGTCTATTTCCCCACAATCCGCCAGTGCGCTCCAGCCCTCTCAAAGGTCAAGGCCAGCGTGTAAACTGGCGGGCAATCGATAGTCAAAAGGGAAACACGATGAGCGAGGAAACGATGCGTCTGGGCCGTGAACGGCGCTACCTGGTGCTGTTGGGCATCATCTGCCTGGCGCTGATCGGCGGTGCGCTGTACATGCAGGTGGTGTTGGGCGAGGCGCCGTGCCCGTTGTGCATCCTGCAGCGTTATGCACTGTTGTTGATCGCGCTCTTCGCGTTCATCGGTGCGGCCATGCGCACCCGCCGCAGCATCACGGTGCTGGAGACCCTGGTGGTGATTTGTGCCCTGGCCGGCGTCGGGGTGGCGGGGCATCACGTCTATACGCAGTTCTATCCGGCCGTCAGTTGTGGCATCGATGTGCTGCAACCGATAGTCGATGGCTTGCCGCTGGCGAAGATCTTCCCGCTGGGCTTCCAGGTCGACGGTTTCTGCTCCACGCCGTACCCGCCGATCCTGGGCTTGTCCCTGGCGCAGTGGGCGCTGGTGGCCTTCGTGCTGGTGGTGGTACTGGTGCCGTTGCTGACGCTGCGCAATCGCAAGTCGCTGCGCTGATAGACCCGAAACGCCCCGGTCCTCGATGAAAGGGCCGGGGCGTTTTTGCATTTCCGGGGCCAGGTGAAAAGACCGTGACGAGCGGCAACGAGGGGTGCGACAAATGTGCGACATGTTGTCACATCGCGAGTGTCGCACGGCGCTTTCGAGGGTTGGATTGGTGTGGCGTCCTGCAATGAAATTGGCGTGTATAAGCGTCGCCTGATATTTGCGGGGGCAAACGGGAACAGACAGTTTTAACAGGTTGTGGCGATTTGCCAGAGCCCTTGTCATACCGGGGCTAGGGCGGGGTTGTGGACCCTGTTCAAGCGTCTAAGGCTGTCTGAATCGAGGGTGGTAGCCCTACTATTTTTGGTGTTTTTGTTGAGAATCAATTTCGATAAGATGCGCCACTTTTAAACAATTGAGTCAGGATTGTTGCGGTCAGGGATAAAAATTATTTCGGGATAAGACATGGTTTATAAAACGCTACATATCTACAATCGCCCGCACTGAATTCCCGGCACTGCTCACCCAGGCTCTGGTGCATGAGTGGCACGAGGGTGTCGAGAGGCCTTTTGGCCTCATGTGACGCCCAGGTGTCGGTGCCTCCAACTATCCGCACCAAATGGAATTGGGCTGTAACAAGGCCTTTGACCACGAATTCGAATAAGAACTCACCGCTGGCCCAGGATTTGTCGAAACGCCTCTGACGCTCGACGGGCAAGCCCTTATTCAATCCAAGAAAAATGCCAACCCTTGGCAGGGTGAAGTGTTGGCGATCAAAACCCAACTGCATTGCGCAAGCTGCTTTAGAGGTCGTGAGATGAGTAAAAACAGGTACCCCAGACTACTAGGCTTATTGCCGCTGCTCGGCACGTTGTTGCTGGGAGGCTGCAACATGACCTTGCTCAATCCCACGGGCCAGGTTGGCCTGGAACAGCGAAACCTGATCATCACCGCCACGCTGCTGATGCTGTTGGTCGTGGTGCCGGTCATCGTGATGACCTTCCTGTTCGCCTGGAAATACCGCGCGTCCAACACCAAGGCGACCTACACGCCTAAATGGAACCACTCCACCAAGATCGAGATCGCGGTGTGGACTGTTCCGGTGTTGATCATCATTGCCCTGGGTTACATCACCTACAAGTCGACCCACGAGCTGGACCCGTACCGTCCGATCGAATCCGACGTGAAGCCTGTGACCATCGAAGTGGTCGCGCTGGACTGGAAGTGGCTGTTCATCTACCCGGAACAAGGCATTGCCACGGTCAACAAGATCGTGTTCCCGGCGCACACGCCAATCAACTTCAAGATCACCTCCGACGCCGTGATGAACTCGTTCTTCATCCCGGGCCTGGGCGGCCAGATCTACGCGATGGCGGGCATGCAGACCAGAATGCACCTGATCGCCGACCGCAACGCTGAAATGGACGGCATCTCCGCCAACTACAGCGGTGCCGGTTTCACCGGTATGAAATTCAAAGCGATCGCAACTTCCCAGGAAGATTTCGACGCCTGGGTAAGTGAAGTCAAAAAGGCACCTAAACAGCTTGAACAAGCTGAATACGCAGCCCTTTCCAAGCAGAGCCAGAACAACCCAGTCGAGCTCTACTCCTCGGTGACGCCGAACCTGTTCCAGATCATCGTCGACAAGTACGAAGGCATGAAACCTGGTCCTAAGGTCAAGCACGAGAAGAAAGAGAAAGAAGTGGCCGCTACGGACATGAACTCGCATTCAGCTGCCGGGGCAGAGGAGTAAACGATGTTTGGTAAATTAAGTTGGGAAGCGGTGCCGTTCCACGAGCCGATCGTGATGGTGACCATCGCCATGATCGCGCTCGGTGGTCTGGCACTGTTCGCGGGTATCACTTATTTCAAGAAGTGGACCTATCTGTGGACCGAGTGGCTGACTTCGGTCGACCACAAGAAAATCGGCGTGATGTACATCATCGTCGCCATGGTCATGCTGCTGCGCGGCTTTGCCGACGCCATCATGATGCGTACCCAGCTGGCCATGGCCACCGAGGGTTCGCCTGGCTACCTGCCACCTGAACACTATGACCAGATCTTCACCGCCCACGGTGTGATCATGATCATCTTCATGGCGATGCCATTCTTCACCGGCCTGATGAACCTTGCAGTGCCGCTGCAGATCGGCGCGCGTGACGTTGCCTTCCCGTTCTTGAACTCCCTGAGCTTCTGGCTGCTGGTTTCCGGCGTGGTGCTGATCAACCTGTCCCTGGGCGTCGGCGAATTCGCCAAGACCGGTTGGGTTGCCTATCCGCCGCTGTCGGGCCTGCAGTACAGCCCTGGCGTGGGGATGGACTACTACATCTGGGCGCTACAGCTATCCGGGTTAGGTACGACGCTGACGGGGGTTAACTTCCTCGCCACCGTGCTGAAAATGCGTACCCCTGGCATGAAGCTGATGGACATGCCGATCTTCACCTGGACCTGCACCTGGGCCAACGTGCTGATCGTGGCTTCGTTCCCGATCCTGACCGCTACCCTGGCACTGCTGACCCTCGACCGTTACATGGATTTCCACATTTTCACCAATGAACTTGGTGGCAATCCAATGATGTACGTCAACCTGTTCTGGGCCTGGGGCCACCCTGAGGTTTACATCCTGATCCTGCCGGCATTCGGCATCTTCTCGGAAGTGATCTCGGCGTTCACCGGCAAGAAACTGTTCGGCCACCACTCGATGATCTACGCCTCGGGCGCGATCTCGGTACTGGGCTTCATGGTTTGGCTGCACCACTTCTTCACCATGGGTTCGGGTGCCAGCGTCAACGCCTTCTTCGGTCTGGCGACGATGCTGATTTCCATCCCGACGGGTGTGAAACTGTTCAACTGGCTGTTCACCATCTACCAGGGTCGTCTGCGTTTCACCAGCCAGGTGCTGTGGACCCTGGGCTTCATGGTGACCTTCGCCATCGGCGGCATGACCGGCGTACTGCTGGCCATCCCGGGTGCTGACTTCGTCCTGCACAACAGCCTGTTCGTGATCGCGCACTTCCACAACGTGATCATCGGCGGCGCGGTATTCGGCTACATCGCAGGTTTCGCGTTCTACTTCCCGAAAGCGTTCGGCTTCAAGTTGCACGAAGGCTGGGGTAAAGCAGCGTTCTGGTTCTGGATCTCGGGCTTCTTCGTCGCGTTCATGCCGCTCTATGCACTGGGCTTCATGGGCATGACCCGTCGTCTGAACGCCACCACCAACCCTGAGTGGGTGCCGTACCTGTACGTCGCCATGTTCGGTGCGGTGATGATCGCCTTCGGTATCGCCTGCCAACTGATCCAGCTGTACGTCAGTGTGCGTGACCGCAACAAGCCAGAGAACATGTGCGAACACGGTGACCCGTGGAATGCCCACACTCTGGAATGGTCGACCTCGTCGCCACCTCCGTTCTACAACTTTGCCGTGCTGCCCAAGGCTGACTGCATCGACCCGTTCACCGAAGCCAAGGAAAACGGCACCGCGTACAAGGCTCCGGCCAGGTACGAGCCGATCCACATGCCAAACAACACCGCTACCGGTGTGGTCATGGGCGCTCTGCTGACCGTATTCGGTTTCGCGATGATCTGGCACATCTGGTGGCTGGCAATCGCGAGCCTGGTAGGCACTGTCGCCTACTTCGTGATCCACGCTGCACGTGACGACCAGGGCTATATGGTCCCGGTTGAAACGATCGAGCGCATCGAAGCCGAGCAGCACAAGCGTCTGGTAGCGGCAGGGAAAATCCCGGCCACCGCCACCCGTGTTGAAACCTCGTTGGAACAGGCTTAAACCATGTCGAACTTAGTGACCAATGTTGGACACGCCCATGGTGACCATGGGCACGATGACCACCACCACGACTCGGGCGAGATGACCGTATACGGTTTCTGGCTCTACCTGATGACCGACTGCATTCTGTTTGCGTCGATCTTCGCGGTATACGCGGTACTGGTTAACAACGTAGCGGGTGGCCCGTCGGGCCACGACATCTTCGAACTGCCATACGTACTGGGCGAAACAGCTCTGCTGCTGTTCAGTTCGATCACCTACGGCTTCGCCATGCTGGCGTTGTACAAGGGCAACAAGAAGGCGGTGCTGACCTGGCTGGGCATGACCTTCCTGTTGGGCGCAGGCTTTATCGCGATGGAGATCAACGAGTTCCACATCTTGATCTCCGAAGGCTACGGCCCTAGCCGTTCAGGCTTCCTGTCCGCGTTCTTTACCCTGGTCGGTACTCACGGTCTGCACGTGTCCGCCGGTTTGATCTGGATGGCGATCATGATGTATCAGGTGCAGAAAAAGGGCCTGACGTCGACCAACAAGACTCGCCTGAGTTGCCTGAGCCTGTTCTGGCACTTCCTGGACGTGGTCTGGATCTGCGTCTTCACCGTTGTCTACCTGATGGGGACCCTGTAATGGCTAATGCACACTCCCATGACAGCCATGATGCTGGCCACGGCAGCGTAAAGTCGTACGCCATCGGCTTCATCCTGTCGGTGATCCTGACCGTCATCCCGTTCGGTCTGGTGATGTACCCGAGCCTGCCGAAGGCCACCACGCTGGCAATCGTTCTGCTGTTCGCAGTGATCCAGGTGATCGTTCACCTGTATTACTTCCTGCACCTGGACCGTTCCATCGCTCAGCGTAACAACGTGATCGCTTTCGTCTTTACGGCCATCGTGATCGTGCTGCTGGTTGGCCTGTCGCTGTGGATCATGTTCAGCATCCACACGTACATGATGGCGAAGTGAGGTAGACCCGATGTCGCTCAAGCACTTTATCCAAATCACCAAACCGGGGATCATTTTCGGTAACGTGCTTTCTGTGGCAGGCGGGTTCTTCCTGGCCTCGAAAGGGCATGTCGATCTGGCCGTGTTTCTGGCAGCCATGATCGGCACTTCCCTGGTCGTCGCCTCCGGTTGCGTGTTCAACAACTGCATCGACCGCGACATCGACATCAAGATGGAACGCACCAAGAACCGGGTGCTGGTCCAGGGCCTCATCTCCCTGAAACTGGCCCTGATCTATGCGACCGTCCTGGGTGTTCTCGGCGTTGCGTTGTTGTACAAGGTGGCCAACCCGTTGGCCGCTTTGTTCGCCGTGATCGGCTTCGTGATCTACGTCGGCTTCTACAGCCTGTACCTCAAGCGCAAGTCGGTTCACGGCACGCTGGTGGGCAGTCTGTCGGGCGCCATGCCGCCGGTGATCGGCTATGTCGCAGTCAGCAACACCTTCGACATGGCCGCACTGACCCTGCTGGTGATGTTCAGCCTGTGGCAGATGCCGCATTCCTACGCCATCGCGATCTTCCGCTTCAACGATTACCTGGCCGCATCGATTCCGGTGCTGCCAGTGAAGCGCGGCATCCAGGTGGCCAAGAAGCACATCCTGCTCTACATCCTGGCCTTCCTCGTGGCGACCTTGATGCTGACCTTCAGCGGCTACGCCGGCATGAGCTACCTCGCCGTCGCCGCGGCCATGGGCATGTACTGGTTGTACATGGCCTGGACCGGCTACAAGGCAGTGGATGACACGGTCTGGGCACGCAAGCTGTTCGTGTTCTCGATCTTCACCATTACCGCGTTGAGCGTGATGATGTCCCTGGACTTCAAAGTGCCGACCGAGCTGCTGCTGACGTACGCGCCTTAAGATTCAGAGCTGCACCGAAAAGCCCCGCCTTCGAGAGAAGAGCGGGGCTTTTTGTTGGATCTGGGAATAGGGATTCGAAAAGACGGTTCGTCAGGAAGATGATTCGTCGGTTGCATGACTATAGGCAACTTGCCTATAGTTTGCGCATGCGAACCGTATTCTTCGAAACCACGTCCTTCACTGCTACCGTTGGAAATTATCTGACGGACGATGAGTATCGAGCGCTGCAAACCCATATGCAGCTCGATCCGCAAGCTGGGGATGTGATGCCTCGAACAGGCGGTTTCCGGAAACTACGTTGGGCGGATGGGCGTCGAGGTAAAGGCAAGCGAGGTGGCTTGCGGGTTATCTATTATTGGCTTATGAATGATGGTCAGTTCTGGATGTTTGCAATTTATGACAAAGATGAGCTTGAGAATTTGACTGCCGAGCAAGAGAAGGCGCTCAAGAAAGCCATAGAAGCAGAGTTGAAAAAACGAGGTATCCCATGAAAAAACGCGACCTGTTTGCAGAGTTGATGCAGGGCGTTGATGAGATGGCGGCTCAACGCGAAGGCAAGATTACGTTGCGCAACACGACGGTGGGGGACATTCCGGCCCCCGAGGTAGGGGCGCAAGAAATCGTCGCGTTACGGGAAAAGTTACACATGTCCCAGGCCGTTTTTGCCAAGCGGATTCGAACCAGCCCCAGTACTTTGAGAAACTGGGAACAGGAAAAGTCGAAGCCTAATGCACAGGCAGCCTTGTTGATCAGATTGGTGGAGAAATTCCCGGATATGGTTGATCGACTGGCAGTGGTTTGATAGAGCTTAGCGAACACTTGAAAAGCCCCGAGTTTCGAAAGAAACCCGGGGCTTTTTCATTTACGCGCGGTTGTTACACGGTGCTTCGAGCACCTTCACCACGTCATCGATGATCGCCTTGCTCATGTCCTGCAGGAAATGCGAGGCCCAGGTGTGTCGGTCGGAGTCACGGACAATGGCGGCGTCTGAGGCGATCAGTTTGGCGAGGTGGAGCGGGTCGCAGGCGTGGGAGAGGGCAGAGATGACCGGACACCAGGGTTGATGCGCAACAGTGGTTCGTGGGCGTGGTAGCAGAAGGGGTGAGGCCGATGGTTTTCAGGACTTGGGGAATTCGAGTTCTCAGGCCCGGTCGCTGAATTGGCAGCGACCGGTCGAAGTTAGCGTGTGGTTATTGGAATGCACAATCGTGGCCTTGTGCTGGCCGGGATGGGATTGAGCGCCGCAGGATCCTTGTGGGAGCGGGCTTGCTCGCGAAAGCGGTGTTTCAGGCGACATTGATGCTGGATATAACGCCCTCTTCGCGAGCAAGCCCGCTCCCACAGGATCGAAGACAGTCAGTTATTTGTGTGGCTTGTCCAGCAAGCGGAAGAACCGTTCGCGCACCTGCACATGATCACTGTGCGCCACGTTGAAGCGCAGAAACTGGTTGCCATCCGCGGCCTTGCTGAGCATGGTCCCCGGCGCCAGCACCAGGTCGATTTCCAATCCCTTTCGGGCCAGGGTTTCGGCATCGTATCCATCTGGCAATCGCGTCCAGATGTATAACCCTTCACCGGGCAGTGAGGATACTGAACACCCGGCTTCACCTAGCCACGCCGCCACCCGGCTGTTCGACTCGTAAAGGCGGTCCACGGTGCGGCGCATGTGCTTGGAGTAACTGCCGTCGCTGAGCATGGTGCAGATGATCTGTTCGGCCATTTCCGAGGTCATGCCGCCGCAGGCCATTTTCAGGGTGACCATCCGCGCGGCCAGTTGCGGTGACAGCACCGCGAAGCTGACGCGACTGTTGGCGGTCAGGGTCTTGGAGAAGCCCGAGACGTAGGACACGTTGTCCAGCCCGCTCGCAGCCAGGCGCGGCGTTCGGCGTTGCTGCATGTCGCAGTACAGGTCGTCTTCGAGGATGTGGAAATGGTAGCGATGGCTCAGCTCCACCAGGCGGTAGACCTGCGCCGAGGTGAACGAGTGCCCGGTCGGGTTGTGCAGGGCGTTGTTGGTCATGTACAGGACGGGGCGATGGGCGATCAGCAGTTGCTCGAACGCTTCCAGGTCCATGCCGTCGCAATCGCGGCGGATGGTGATGACCTTGGCGCCGTGCCAGGCCAGGTTGGTGTGCATCGTGAAGTAGCACGGGTCGTCGAGCAGCACTGTGTCGCCGGGTTTGACCAGCAGGCGCATCAGCATGTCGATGGCTTGTACGGTGTTGGCGGTGGTGATGATCTGCTCCACCGGCGCTTCGATGCCCAGGGTCGCCATCTTCACCCGCAAGGCCTGGCGCAGTGGCAGGTAACCGCTGGCATTACCGTATTCACCCATGCGCAGCGTGGTGGCGCGAAGGGTGCCGCGCACGGCTTTGAGCAATTCTTCGGCAGGCAACCAGGAGGACGGCAGGAAACCGGCCCCCGGGCGCAGCGCGCCATTGTCCAGCAGCACCGCGCGACGCACTACGCTGAGGGTGTCCTGGGGCAGCAGGTCGGGGCCGGCGCTGGCCTGGAGGGTAGTGCTGGAACGGTGCACGTAATGCCCCGAGCCCTGGCGTGACACCACCAGGCCCTTGGCGCGCAAGCGGTCGAGGGCGTCGACCACCGTGGACTTGCCCACATGCATCAGGTCGGAGAGTTCGCGGATCGGTGGCAGCCTGGAGCCGTGGGGCAGGCCGCCCTTGGTGATTGCCACCGACAACTGATCGACGATCTGCTGCACCAGCGGCACACCCGGCTGGAACTCGATAGCGGCGATCACTGCGCGCTGAGCCTGCATTTTACTGGTCTCTCTGGCAGTAAAGTTCGTTTGATTCTATACGAACTTGCTCTGACCAAGACAAGCATCTCTTTCTACCATCGCCTTACAGAGTTTCTGGAGGGTCGACCTATGCCGGTCGATCGATGCCAGGTTCGTGAGGTGTTGCATGAGTGTCGAAACAACGGTCGTCGCGGCCAAGCCGGTCATCAACCTGCGCTTGTTCACCATCCGGATCATCACCGCCGTGTCGCTGTTTGCGGTGCTGGGCAAGGCCAACGTCTGGCTCGATACCGCCACCAACAGCATCCTGGCCCTGGGGTATCGGGCCTTGTTGCTGCTGTTGCCGTTGACCCTGCTGGTACTCGGCCGCCGCTCCTTGAGCGTTACGCTGCTGTGCGCCGCCATGGGGCTGGTACTGCTGGCGATCACGAGCAACCAGGGCGTGGTCATGTTTGCCGCGGCGTTGTTCGCCTATGGCATTGCGATTGCCGGTTACCTGATCAAGAGCGAAGCGGCGCAGACCAAGGAGGGCGCCGCCTACAACCGTGTCGCGATGAACATGGGCAGCCTGCTGGCAGGGCTGATCCTGTTGTCGCCGCTGCTGACCCCGACCCTGTTCTTCCTGGGCGCCGCCGGTTTCGTCCTGTTGTGCCTGCCGATCGCCATGGGCGCGACCTTCACCTGTGACCCCGTGGTGGCCCGTCCCGCCAGCCAGGACGGCAGCGGCTGGCGCAACAAACTGCCGTGGGTCATCGCCGGCGTCATCATGGGCATCAAGCTGTTCGGCGTGTTCTCGATCCTGCCACAGGCGATCCTGCTCAAGACCGGCGAGCTGCCGGCCTGGTATGGGCTGATGCTGATCCTCAACAGCGCCGTGGTGGTCTTCGCGCAAGTGCCGGTCATGAAGCTGATCGAGAGCACCGGGCGCTTCAAGGTGCTGACGGTGATCGGCATCATTGTCGGCGGTTTTGCCGTGCTGTCGTCGCCTGCCGCGTTCCACGTCGACACCCTGGTCGGCGCGCTGATCTGGGTGGCGCTGCTGTCCATCGCCGAATGCGCCTTCAGCCACCTCGATTATTTCTCGGTCAAGCAGAACAACATGTTCGTCAAGGAAGTGTCCCTGGGCGTCGGCGCCGGGTTGACCGTGTTGATCATGCGGGTCGCGCCACCGCCCTACAACGCGTTGGTGCTGGCTGCCATCGGCGCTGGCGGGATCCTGGTCTGGTACTGGCTCAACCGGCAATCCATCGCGTCGTTGCACGACTGAGTCATCGCTGTTTCGGTTTTCACTTTGCAAGTCGGGGGCTTTATGAATACGACTTCATGCGTAGTAGTGGTGGGGTACAACGGCAGTCGGGTTCACGATATCCAGAAGCTGCGCGATCTGTGCAAGTCGCTGTACAACGCCAGGCTGATCCTGCTGGTCGAGCAGGTCCAGCCCTATGACGATCAGGTGGCGGACCATGTCTGCAGCACTTCGCTGGCCGAGCAGGACGTAGCGGCCTCCCTCGAGCTGGTGGTGGGGTGCCTGAACGCCGATCGCTGGAAGCTGATCGGCGTGCTGCCGTTTTCCGACCGTGGCGTGCTGCTCGGTGCGGCGCTGGCCAGTCATTTCGGCTTGCCCGGTATTTCACCCGCCGAGGCCCGGGCGGGGTTGGACAAACAGATTTTCCGCCAGCTCGAAGCTTGCGCCAGCACGGCTCCCGAAGATTACCGGCCGGTGGTTTCCAGCCGTATCGAGAGCCTGCCGGACCTGCGTCAGCGCGTGATCGAGCTGGGCGGCAAGGCGTTCATCAAGCCTGCCTGCGAAGGTGCCAGCCGAGGCTGCCGGGTGATCCGACACCCGTCCGAATGCGACGACGCGTGGCAGGCACTCAAGCCTTATCGCGAGGGCGGAATCGTACTCGAAGAGCTGATCCAGAACGCCCGGGAATACAGCTGGGATTATGTCGCCGGAAGTACCTGGATCACCGAAAAAACCACCACCGAAGGCGCCTACCGCGCCGAGATCCAGCAAGTGGTGCCCGCTCCGTTGGCGCCTGAGGTACAGGCTCGACTGAAGGCTGCCGGCCAGCACATGGCGGGGTTGGTTTCCCAGGACAACGGAGCCTGGCACAACGAGGTGTTCTACCGGGCCAACCATCGCACCTCGGCCGTTGAAACCAACATGCGCCCCGGGGGCATGCACATCTGGGACCTGGCACGTCAGGCATTCGTCGATTTCGACCCGTGGGAGCGCTGGGTGCGCTGGGCCGTGGAAGGCCAGGTCGATAACCGGGAACCGGTGCCGCGCGGCTACTGCGGCATACGCCTGCTGCGGGCGAGCACGGGCGGCATCCTGCGCGATGTACCGGACATCCAGGCCCTGGCCCGCTCGCTGGACATCGACCTGGTGGAGGCGGTGGTAACCAAGCGCATTGGCGATGCGGTCAGCGCGCTGGTGAAAGACAACTTCTCGTTCATCGGCCACATCGTGTTGTTCAACGAAGACTACACACAGCTCAGCAATGACCTGCTTCGCCTGGCCGAGGCCGTTGAGTCGAGCATCGGGATCAACAGCCTGGCGCCACCTGCACGGATGCTGTGTTGAGCATCAGGGATCAATGTTTTTTGCAGTACTGATCAAGAGGTTTGTTAAATGATTGAGCACATGACCTGTGATGAGCGCTTCATCGCGCTGGCGAAGGAATTCGACTACGACATCTACGGCGAAAACAGCGTGGGCGGGCATTACGCTCCGCTGATTCGTCACCACGACGAGTTGCATATCAGCGGCATGGTGCCGCGGGTGAACGGCAAGATCCAATACCCCGGCCGGGTCGGCCTGGACCTCGACATGGCGGATGCGCAAGCGGCCGCTAGCCTCTGCGCGATGCGCGGGTTGGCGTTGATCGTCGATGCCATTGGTTCGCTGGACAAGATCAAGTCGCTGATCCGGGTCTCGGTGTATGTGAAATCCACCGCGGACTTTGTCGACCTCAGTGAAGTGGCCAACGGCGCCTCGGATGTCTTCAGTCACGTACTTGGCGATGCGGGCAAACATACCCGCACTACCGTCGGCGTTTATCAGTTGCCAAAAAACGCGGCAGTGGAAGTGGACATGATCGTGGCGTTGCGACCCTCTGCCTTATAAGTATGAGTTGTTCGGCTTTACAGGGATTAAATGTTCGCCTAAGGTCGGATGACTCAACTCGGCAGAATAAGTTGGAACCCGAACATGAACAGCATTCAAGGTGCGTTCTTTTCATATAAGGACTTTCGCCAAAGTCTGGTTCAACAACCGCTAAAACCACGGGTGTGGAAGGATGTTGAACTAACGGCTATGCGCAAAAGCCTTGAGGCGAGCGATGTCGATATTGTCGCGCTGGCCCACGACGGCAGCCTCGACGGCTGCTCGCTGACCCCCGGAATGGCGGTGTCCATGCAATGGTTGATACCGGGCGCGGAACTCATCGGCCATGTTCATGCCTGGTGGCACCTGTTCATCATCCAGAGCGGCAACGGCACCTTGACCCTGGGCGATGCCGAGGCTGTGGGCGTCGGCAGCGGTGACGTGCTGCTGGTGCCGGCCTGGACCCGCCACGGCTTCGTCAACACCAGCGCCACCGAGCCGCTGGCCATGCTCAACATCAGCAACATGCCCCAGGCGCTGCTGCTCGCCAACTACAACGACAACGTTGGCCTGATCCCCCGCTCGCTGTAATTTCCCCTCCGTTGCCCACCAGGGAGTCCGCATTCGCCGACTCCCTTTTTCATTTCTGCTGTACCCGCGTTGCCCCGTGGCAATTTGCCATCTGTATCGATGCAAACGGACAATTTCTGTATCTATTCAGCGCCCGGTCAACTTACTACGATCGCCTGGAATGCAACGGATTTATGTGTTTAGTTCAAGGGAGCGTTCTATGGAAAGCAACAAGCTTAAACTCTATGTGGGTGCGGATTTTGTCAGTGCTTTTGCCATGTCGGCGTTTGTGGCGCTCAAGGAAAAGCAACTTTCATTTGAATTTGTCACTCTGGATTTAAAAGCGCGCGAGAACTATCAGGATAAATATCGTGATATTTCCCTGACCTGCAAGATTCCCACCTTAGTTCACGCAGGTTTTGCGCTGTCGGAGTCTTCCGCCATCGCCGAGTATCTGGAGGAACTCGCCCCGGGACATACCAGACTCTTCCCGCAAGACATCCAGCAGCGCGCCCGGGCCCGCCAACTTCAGGCCTGGCTGCGCAGCGATTTGCTGGTGGTTCGCAAGGAGCGCCCGTTTGACCTGGTGTACTTCGGCAAGCAACTCGCGCCGCTCTCCGACGATGCCAGGGCCGCGGTCGAACGCCTGTTTTTCGTCGCCGACCGCTTGCTGGAGGAGGGCGCCGAGCACCTCTTCGGCGACTGGAGCATTGCCGACACCGACCTGGCGATCATGCTCAACCGGCTGGTCGCCCATGGCGATCAAGTCCCGGCGCGGCTCGCGGCCTATGTGCGCCGCCAGTGGGATCGCGACAGCGTTCGGGCATGGATGGACATCGAGCGCAAAGCGCCGGCCATCGCACCCGCTGTTGTTTGAGGCGACTGTCAGGGCAATCACCAGGAGCGCTGCCATGCAAGGACTGTCGGAGCACGAACGCTACAAACCCTATAACGCCCGCACCATTCGCGACACGCCCTATTGGCACAAGCTGACGCCTGCGTTGCAGGAAGCCATGACGGTCGTGGCCCGGGTCATGCCGTTTCGAACCAATGAATACGTGCTGGGCACGCTGATCGACTGGAACAACATCCCGGACGATCCGATTTTCCGCATGACCTTTCCCCACAAGGACATGTTGTTGGCGGAGGAGTATGCCTCGCTCAAGCAACTGATCGAACAGGATGACGCCGCCGCGATCAAGCGGCGGATCGAGGCGATCTGGCTGCGCATGAACCCCCATCCGGCCGGGCAACTGACGCACAACGGCGTGACCCTCGACGGCAAAGTCCTGCCGGGCATCCAGCACAAGTACCGCGAGACCGTGTTGTTTTTCCCCGGTGCCGGCCAGACCTGTCACGCCTACTGCACCTTCTGTTTTCGCTGGGCGCAGTTCATCGGTGAGGAAGAGCTCAAGTTCAACGCACGGGAATCCCAGGAGCTGGTCAGCTACCTCAAGGTACACACCGACGTCACGGATGTGCTGATTACCGGGGGCGACCCGATGATCATGAACACCCGCTCGCTGGCAGGGTACATCGAGCCGCTCCTGGATCTGCCGCACATCCAGAACATCCGCATCGGCACCAAGTCGGTGGCGTACTGGCCGCAGCGGTTCGTCAGCGACAAGGATGCGCCCGAGTTGCTGGCGCTGTTTCGGCGGATCGTCGCGGCGGGGAAAAACCTCTCGATCATGGGCCACTACAACCACCCGGTGGAGATCCGCCCGGCCATCGCCCGGCAGGCCATCGAGTGCATTCGTTCCACGGGGGCGACCCTGCGCATGCAGGCACCGGTGATCCGCCATATCAACGAAAATCCCGCCGATTGGGCCCATCTCTGGACCGAAGGCGTACGGCTCGGGGCGGTGCCCTATTACATGTTCGTCGAGCGCGACACCGGCCCCAGCCACTACTTCGCGATGCCGCTGGCACGGGCGTTCGAGATCTTCCAGGCGGCCTATCGCACAGTGTCGGGGCTGGCACGTACAGTGCGCGGGCCGTCGATGAGCACCTTCTACGGCAAGGTCCTGATCAACGGCATCGAGACCGTCGCCGGGGAAAAGGTCTTCGTGTTGCAGTTCCTCCAGGCCCGGGATCCGTTGTGGGTACTGCGCACCTTCTATGCGCGCTTCGATCCGCAGGCGACCTGGTTCGACGAGCTGCGCCCGGCTTTCGGCGAACGGGCTTTTTTCTTTCAGACCGAGGCCGAGTTGTTGCTGGCGCCTGCGCCGCAGTTGATACCGGTCCTGCTGCAAACGGCGTAGGACGACGCTTAATTACTGGGGAGACAAGGACATGAGCGGTATCCCGTTTGATCAGCGCGAAGGATGGATCTGGCTCGATGGCGAGTTCGTCGAGTGGTCCCAGGCGCGCTTGCATGTGCTGAGCCACGGCCTGCATTACGCAAGCACGGTGTACGAGGGCGAGCGTGTGTACAACGGCAAGGTCTTCAAGCTGCGCGAACACACTGAGCGGCTGTATCGCTCGGCGCAGCTGATGGATTTTGCCATTCCCTTCGAACCCGCCGAGCTGGAAGCGGCCAGCCATCAATTGCTGCAACGCAACCAGGTGGGCGACGGCTATCTGCGCCCGGTGGCCTGGCGCGGCAGCGAGATGATTTCCACCTCGGCCCGTTTCAATCGTGTGCATGTGGCGATCGCCTGCTGGCAATGGCCGAGCTATTTCGACCCGGCGGCGCGCATGGCCGGCATCCGCCTGAAGACCGCCACGTGGCGCCGTCCACCGCCCAGCAGCAGCCCCTTCGAAGCCAAGGCGTCGGGGCATTACCAGATCGCCACCTTGAGCAAGCACGACGCCGAAAACCACGGCTACCACGACGCCTTGATGCTCGACTGGCGCGGCCATGTCGCCGAAGCCACCAGCGCCAACGTGTTCTTCGCCAAGGGGCGGACCTTGCATACGCCAGTGCCGGATTGCTTCCTCGACGGCATTACCCGCCAGACCGTCATCGAGCTGGCTCGGGCGCTGGATTACCAGGTCATCGAACGCACGATCCTGCCCACGGAACTGGGCGACTTCGACGAGTGTTTTCTCACCGGCACCGCCGCCGAAATCACCCCGGTACAGAGCATCGATGAACAGCGCTACCGACCGGGCAACGCCTGCGGTGCATTGATTGCCGCTTACACCTCAACCGTCAACGCCTGATAAACCGCCAGGAAACTCACCATGTCAGACCAAGGGATTGTTGCGTGCACACCTTATGTTTCACTGGGCCATCGCCATGAAGAATTGTCGAGTCGTGGCTGGACGGTGCTCACCCCAGGGGAATTCGCCCACGACGTTACGGGAACACTGCATGAGTTCGGCCCGATCATTCCGCAGTTCAATGGCCAGGTGGCGTTCGCCATCACCCGCAAGCCGGGCTACGAGGACTTGCCGTACTCCCAGAGCATGAACGGCATCGGCCCGCACACCGAAGCGCCGGTGTACGGCCCGCCGCCACGTTACCTGGCGCTGCATTGCCATACACAGGCGACGTGCGGTGGCGGGCATACGGGGCTGGTGGACGGCTATGAGTTCCTGAAGTCGCTCGAGCAAACCGAGCCGGAACTGCGCGAGTGGCTCGATGATACGCCGGTGGAATTCGTCGCCACCGCCAAGCCTGGCGAACCGGCGCAAACCCGTGTCAGGGAATACATCCTGACCCCCACCGAGGACGGCGACATCTTTCGCTTCAGCTACAACCAGTTTCACTACGGCGATGTGAATCCGTCGAAGGAGGCGTTGCAGCAATCGCAGGTGGCCAACAGCACGGCGCCGCTGGCAAGATTTGCCGCGCTGGGCGAAGCGTACTTTGTCGAGCACAACATCCCGGTGCTGATTCCCGACGGGTGCCTGCTGATTTGGGACAACTGGCGGATGATCCATGCCCGCAGTCGATACACTGACCCGGCGCGCAACCTGACCCGCTACTGGCTGGCCTGATTTTTCCGTCGCCCTTCTTTTTTCCGCGTACCCCTGGCGGGTACGCGTTCTACAGGTATTGCGTCATGCAAACAGCAATCGAGATTGCCCAGGTCGATCACCAACTGATCGTGCGGCTCAATCAGGCCTGGACCAAACGCGCCGGGGTCTGTGCGCCGGACAGGGGCCAGGTCGACGAAGTGTTCGACCCGGCACGCCCGGATTACCCGGAGTGCATGGTGCCGTTTTTCCATCACCCGAAGTTCCAGGCCTTGAGCGACGAGCTCAAGAGCAAGGTGGTGACCTGGGGCTGGATCGGCTACAACCTGCGCACCGTCACCGCCGAGGAGCATGTAGTGAACCCGGCGCTGAGCGTCATCGCCCAGCAGTACCTGGGCAAGGACGACTGGCATTTTCGCGAGGCGATGCAGCAGACCCTGATCGACGAGCACTACCACACGCTCATGCACCTGCGCGCCATCGAGCGGACCAAGCTCGATCGCGCCCTCGACCAGGACCTGGATTTGCCGCCCTCGGTGACCTACCTGCGCCTCAAGGCCCTGCGTGAGGAACTGCCCGAACAATGGCAGCGCGACCTGGCGGCGATCACCTTCGCGGTGGTGGCCGAGATCAGCGTCAATGCCTACCTCGACCTGCTGGCGGACGACCAGACCATCCAGCCGCAGAACCGCCGCGTGGCCGAACTGCACAACCGCGACGAATACGCCCACAGCAAGGTGCTGGCCGAAGTCGCCAAGGTGATGTACGCCAACATGCAGCCCGAACAGCGGGAGTTTTTCGCCCGTCACCTTTCGGTGGCGCTGAGTGCATTCATCGCCCAGGACTACTCGATGTGGGAGGCGATCCTCACGCAGCTTGGGGTCGAGGAGGCCCAGGCGATCATCGCCGACACCCGCGAGAGCAACAAAAACGCCACGATCATGCGCGACTACAGTGGCCTGCATAAGCTGGCGCAGGACCTGGGCATCAGCGAGCAGATCGACTTCGATTTCCGTCCGACCCTCAAAGCCACCGCAGCCGCCTGAACCCGGAGGTGACCATGTCCGTTCCCCTGTACGAAGTGTTCGCCATCCGGGTCGGCGCCAACGCGCAGCGCACCGCCCGGGAGAACTTTCTCTACGATGCCTGCTGCGGCGACCCCAATGCGCCGATGCCCCTGGACTACTACTTCTGGGTGATTCGCAACGAGCATCAGGTGATTGTGGTCGACACCTGTTTTCAGCCGGCCACGGCGGACCGCCGCAACCGTCAGATGTATCGCCTGCCGGAGGATTCCCTGCGGCAACTGGACATCGATCCGGCGCAGGTCGAGCACCTGATCCTCACGCACCTGCACTGGGATCATGCCGGCAACCTGGGGTTGTTTCCCAAGGCCACGGTGCATTTGCAGGAAGCGGAACTGCGCTTCTGCACCGGGCCGAAGATGGCCCATCACACCGTGAACAAGACCTACGAGGTGGAGGACGTGATGTCGGCGCTGCCGCCGCTGTTCGAGGGGCGCATGCGTTTGCACAACGGCACGGTCGAGGTGCTGCCGGGCGTGACGCTGCACGCGGTGGGCGGACACACACCGGGTAGCCAGGTGGTGCGGGTGCACACCGAGCGGGGCTGGATCGTGCTGGCGTCGGACGCGGCGCACCTGTGGGTCAATATTCGCCAGCGCAGCCCGTTTCCAATCATCGATGACCTGGCGCAAAGCCTGGAGGCGTTCAGCGAGATCAATCGCCTGGCCGACAGCGAAGACCACGTCATCCCCGGCCACGACCCGCTGATCGCCGAGCGCTTCCCGCATTGGAATGATGACCCGCATATCATCTGCCTACACCAAAACCCCCAATAACACGCAACCCCTGTAGGAGCTGGCTTGCCAGCGAAGGCGGTGTGTCAGGCACCCTCGATGCTGGATGTGCTGACACACCGCAAACCTGTAGGAGCTGGCTTGCCAGCGAAGGCGGTGTGTCAGGCACCTCGATGCTGGATGTGCTGACGCTTTCGCTGGCAAGCCAGCTCCTACAGGGGGTGTGTTAAGCCTGGTTTTTGAGGAGGCGGGCCAGGGTTTGCAGCGCCTCATCAATCCTTGGCGAATACGGCGCTCCGCAACCTATGCGCATAAAGTGATGGAAACGCCGGGTGTTGGAAAAGATATCCCCAGGTGAAATCTGTATACCGACGTTCAACGCGTCATGAAAAAGCATCATGGACGAATACTGCGCAGGCAACTCTACCCACAGCAACGTCCCACCCCGGGGATTGGTCACCCGTGTGCCCTCGGGAAAGTAGCGCAATATCGCCGCGCTCATTTGCTGGCGCTGCTGGGTCAGGGTGTTTCTCAAGCGCCGCAGGTAGCGTTCATAGGAAGGCGTGGCCATGAACGCACTGACCGCCAGCTGCGACAACTTCTCGCAGCCACGGGTCTGGGTGTGCTTGAGCATTTCCACGCGGTCGTGCCATTTGCCGGCGCTGATCCAGCCCAGGCGCAGGCCCGGGGCCAGGGTTTTGTTCAGCGAAGCGCAATAGATCACGCTGTCGGTGCGGTCCCAGTGCTTGAGGGTGGACAGCGGTTGCTCGGTGTCCACCAGGTCGCCGTAGGTATCGTCCTCGATCAGCACCGTATCGTGCTCGGCACAGAGTTTCACCAGCCGCGCCTTGTGAGCGTCGGGCATGATGCTGCCCAGCGGATTGTGCAGGTTGGGCATGACGATCAGCGCCTTGATGGGTTCCGGCCCTTGCAGCAGCTGTTCCAGGGCCGGCAGGTGAATCCCCGCAGGGGTCGAGGCCGGGACTTCCAGCACCCGCAGGTTGAGGCTTTCGAGAATCTGCAACACGCCGTAGAAGGTCGGCGACTCCACGGCCACGGTATCGCCGGGGCGGGTTACGGCGCGCAAGGCCAGGTTGATCGCTTCGGTGGCGCCGTGGGTAATCACGATGCGTTCGGCGCTCAGGTGGGTCTTGGCGGTCAGCATCCGCCGGGCCAATACATTGCGCAGGGCACTGTGGCCGCTGGTCGAACTGCTGGTATCGAGCAGATGCGGGTCCTGGCGCAAGGCCTTGATCATGTTGTCCTGCAAGACCTTCAGCGGATAGAGCGGCGGAGCGCAGTAGGCACTGGCGAAGTTGACCTTGACCGTCGCGCGCTGGCTGGCCTTGAGCACCGCTGACACTTGCTCGTGGATGCCGACATAGACGCCCGTATCCAGTGGCGGCGGCAGGCTGATCGCGACGGCTTTGCCCGGCGTGTCGGGCTGGCGGATGTAATTGCCCGAGCGCGGTCGGGCTTCCAGTACGCCATAGTCCTCGAGCTCACGGCAGACCTGCACGGCGGTGGACAGGCTGACGGCGTGTTTTTCCATCATCAGGCGGATCGAGGGCAGGCGCTCGCCGGTTTTCAGGGTGCCGCTGCGGATCGCGTCCAGGTAGTGGTTGGCCAACTGACGGTACAAGGGAAGCGTGTTCATGATGACCTCAGCAGTCGCACCACTGAGGTCTGGGCTGGAAAGTGAGTTGACGCTCCCTGCAGGCGGACCCGTGGTGCAGATGGGTGAAGGGAAGTGTTTTTCTGGCCTTGATACTGGAACACTAAACGCGGTTTCGCTGGAATCGCGGGCAATAAAAAGCCCCGCACGGTGGCGGGGCTCTTGTGAAGCGCTGGCGGGTGTTACTGGGCGGCGATGCTGTAGCCGTCGAAGGCGGTCTGCTGTTGCAGGGCGGTGATGATGTTCTTGCGGTTGACCGCTTGTTCGGCGCCCTGGTTGTCCAGGAACGTCTCGCTTTGCAGCTCGGCCTCGTCGCCTTCGCCGACGAAGGTGAAACCGAGGAATTCCAGGGCTTCACGGTCGACGCTCAGGCGCGAGCGCGGGGTGCGCAGCGGCAAGGTGACGCTGATGCCGTCCTTGCTGATGGTGAACACTTCGACTTCTTTTTTCGCCTTGGCGGCCTTGCTCTTGCCGCCGCTCGGGTTGCTGATGGCCTGGTGGGTCTGGTTCAGCACCTTGAGGGCCAGGCCGTAGACGATTTCCTGGAACGCCGGATCGTCCTTGAAGCTGGACAGGATGCGGCTGATCGGGAACTTGCTGCTCAGGTCTTCGAGGGCGGCAATGTCGGCGGCCTCGGCGTCCTTGAGCTGCTTGAGCTGGCCCATCAATTCGTAGGCCTTGTCGTCGTCGAAGCTGTCGTGGGCCTGGCGGATCGCGGCGCGCAGCTCGCGGATCTGCTCGCTTTCGCGGGTGGATTGAAACGCGTCCAGGACCATCTCGCTGATGGTCTTGGCCTGGGAGACGTGCTGTGAAAGATTGATGGAGTTTTCGTATTCCGCTTTGGACGACAGGGTGACTACGGATTCAGCGGTGTTGGAATCTGACATTGAAATTTCACTACTTCTTTGAACTTGAATAGGGGCGAGAAAGCCCGGGGGCTTTTTCAGGCCGCCTAATCTATTGGACCGGGGCGGCGTTGTCACGGCCCAACAGGCCAACGGACAAAATCACAACACACAAACCCTGTAGGAGCTGGCTTGCCAGCGAAGGCGTCCCTGAACATTGCGCCTGTCTTTCGGACGCCTTCGCCGGCAAGCCGGCTCCTACAGGTTCGGTGTGAACCGATACAAAAAAAGCCCCGCGTTCATGACAAACGCGGGCGTGTTTAGGGATGCAGCAGTTTCTGCGCGCGCTTATCCGCCAGATGCTGAACCACCAGCCGCCCAATCAGCACCAACAGGGTCAGCGAGATCAACAACACCGAAATCGCCGCCACACTCGGGTCGACGTTATCGCGCAAGCCGCTCCAGATCCGCTTGGGCAGGGTGTCGACATTGACGCTGGTGATGAACAGCGTCACCGCCACTTCTTCCCAGGACAGGGCGAACCCCAGCAGGGCGGTTGAAGCCAGGCCCAGTTTCAGGTTCGGCAGGATCACCATGAAGGTGGTCTGCATCAGGCTGGCGCCGAGGTTGCGCGAGGCCAGTTCGATGCGTCGGTCGATCTGGCTGAGGGCAACCAGCATGGTCACCACGCCGTACGGCACCACCATGATCACGTGGGCGATCACCACCCCGGTCAGGGTGTCGTAGCCCATGCCGGGGGCGAAGCGACCCAGCTTGGTCTCCATGAAGTACAGCACCAGTGCGGAAATCACCGGCGGGATCGCCATCGGCAACAGCACCAGGCCGATCAACGCCGTGGCCCATTTGTTGCGCATGTACCAGATACCGAGGCTGAAACTGGCCGCCAGCAGAGTGGCGATGATGCTGGTGGCGAAGGCGATGGTCAGGCTCTGGCTGATGGCATGGAACCAGTCCGGGTTGCTCACCAGCGCCTCGTAGTGACGCAGCGACCAGTTGCCTTCGGGCATCGACAAAAAGCGCTTGCTGGTGAACGACACCGGGATGACCGTCAGCAGCGGGAACAGCATGAAGGCCATGGCGACCACGGCCAGCAGGCGGGTACTCAGGCTTGTGCGATGGGTATTCATAGTGATCTCAGCCTACCAGTCGGTTCACGCGGGTCATTTTCAACAGCACCCAGATCAGCGCGCTGACCAGGGCCAGCAGCACCACGCTGAGCGCCGCACCCAGGCCCCAGTTGCTGGTCTGGAACATTTGCAGGAACACGTACTCGGCGATCATCACCGTTTGCCCGCCGCCCAACAGCACCGGGGTGATGAAGAAGCCCAGGCAGAACACGAAGACCATGATGAACGCGCCGAGGATGCCCGGTAGGGTCTGCGG
Organism: Pseudomonas sp. YuFO20; assembly: GCF_035064975.1. Taxonomy (NCBI): domain Bacteria; kingdom Pseudomonadati; phylum Pseudomonadota; class Gammaproteobacteria; order Pseudomonadales; family Pseudomonadaceae; genus Pseudomonas; species Pseudomonas sp. YuFO20. Next base: position 11,843 of record NZ_JAXDEO010000003.1, on the reverse strand, counting down.
CAGCAGCACTTGCCAAAAGGTGCGCAAGGGGCCGGCACCCAGGCCGCGCGAGGCCATTAGCACGCGCTGGTCCAGTTGGCGCATGGTCGACAGCAGCGGGAACACGGCGTAGGGGATCATCACGTGGAGCATGCCGATGACCACGCCGATTTCATTGCGGCTCAGTTGCAACGGTTGATCGATCAGGCCCATGCCCATCAGGCCGTTGTTGAGTACGCCATTGCTGCGCAGGGCGATCAACCAGCCGAAGGCCCGCACCAGCACCGAGATCCAGAACGGGATGAAGATGCAGATCTCCACCACTCGCTGCCAGAACGGCGGGCTGAACACCCAGCAGTACGCCAACAGGTAACCCAGCACCAGTGCCAGGCAACTCACGGTCATGCACAGGCGCAAGGTGCGCCAGAGCATCTCGTGGATCGCCGGGTCCGTGGCGATGCGCTGGTACTGCTCGATGCCCGGCGTTGGTAGCGAGAAGCTCCAGCCCACCACGCCGAGAAACGGCAACACGTAGAACACCAGCAACAGCACCGGCAGCGGAAACAGCAGCAGGCCGCGCTCCAGACCCGGCGAACTGAAGCGCGGCTTGGGGGCGGTCAGGGTGGAAGTAAGGGTTGTAGTCATGGTCGATGCCTCACTTGGACAACCGCGTCAGGTACTCTTCCAGGGCTTTGGAATAGTTGTCGGCGTACCACTGGGCGTTGAGGGCGATCTGTTTTTTCAGGTTGGCTTCGGAGGCGCAGTTGGCTTCCAGCTGCTTGGCCGACATCAGTTTTTCCGTGGCGCTGTTCGACGGGCCGTTGCCCAGCAGTTCGAACAACTTGAGCTGGCCTTCCGGCTGCAAGGCTTGCTGGATGAACTGCATGGCCGGCTGGGTGCCCGCCGGGTTGCCGTTGAGCACTGCCCAGCTGCTGGAGTTGATGAAGCCGTTGTCGAAGCTCCAGCGCACGCGGTTGTCGGTGTCTTCGCTCAGCAGCTTGGCGCGGGTGTGCCAGATCGCACCCACCGACACTTCGCCGTCGACCATCAGTTGCTGGCTCTCGGCGCCCGAACTCCAGAACGACAGCACGTGCGGCTTGATCTCGTCGATCTTCTTCATCGCCCGTGGCACATCCAGCGGGTACAGCTGATCGGGTGGAACGCCGTCGGCGAGCAGGGCTGCTTCGAGCATCCCGTTCATCCATTTGTACAGGGTGCGCTTGCCGGGGAATTTCTTCACGTCCCAGAAATCGGCCCAGGTCTTCGGCCCGTTATCACCGAATTTTTCGCTGTCCCAGGCCATCACGTAGCTGAACTGATAGCTGGCGATGCCGAAGTCGGAGCTCAGCGCCGGAGCTACCTGATCGCGCTTGATGGTGTTGTAGTCCAGCGGTTGCAGGATCTTTTCCCGGCCCAGCACGATGGCGCTGTAGCTCTCGACGTCGACCACGTCCCAACTCGGTTGACCGCTGGCCAGTTGCGAGCGGATCGCGCCCTCGGTCGGGCCGGCGCCGTCGATGCGCACCTGGATGCCGGTATTCTTGGTAAAGGTGTCGGTCCACGCCGCACGGAACGCGCTCAGCGCATCGCCACCCCAGTTGACCACCACCAGCGGCTTGTCGGCCGACCAACTGATGCCACTGCGCAACGCCAGCGGTACCGCCGCCAACAGGCCCATGGCCTGGATGAAGGTGCGACGATTGATCTGACCGCCACGGGCCTTTTCGATAAGCACTTCGATGCAGTCTTGTTGGTGATCCTGGCGCATGGACAAGTCCTCAGTCGGCGGATGCCTGCGTGGGCACCGGCCTTTTTGTTGTCATTGGAAGAGAGCTTTGTGACGCAAATTCTTGGGTTTTTCAGGCTTGCAACAGGAAGCTTTGCTGCACCGGCCAGCTCAGCCACACCGGCGCGCCGCTTTGCATCAGCGCCCCCGGGTGATTACCGGGCACGGACAGGTTGATCGGCAAGGTGTCGCCGCCGACCTTCAACGACAGGTGGGTGCTGGAACCCTGGTAGACCTTGTCGGTGAGCTGCGCCGGCATCACGTTGTAGCCGTCCCGGGTCGGGCAATCGCTGTGCAGCTCCATGTGCTCCGGGCGCACGGCCAGCACGATGGGCGCATTGCTCAGCGCATTCGGCGCCTGGGCGTGCAGCACACTGGTGCCGCAGCGGCCGCTGGCGGTCTGGCCATTGCGGGTCAAGTTGTTCAGCGGGAACAGGTTCATCTTGCCGAGGAACTCGGCGACGAAGCGGCTCTCCGGGCGGTTGTAGATGTTTTCCGGGGTGTCGACCTGGGTCAGCTTGCCGTGGTTGAAAATCGCGATGCGCGAGGACAGCGCCAAGGCCTCGTTCTGGTCATGGGTGACGAACACGAAACTGGTGCCGACCTGACGATGGATGCGCTGCAATTCGGTTTGCAGCTGTTCGCGCAGGTTCTTGTCCAGGGCCGACAGCGGTTCGTCGAGCAGCAACAGTTCCGGTTCGAACACCAGCGCCCTGGCAATCGCCACCCGCTGCTGCTGGCCGCCGGACATCTCGGCGGGTTTCTTGTGCATGTGCGCGCCGAGGCCGACGACTTCGAGGATGTGCTTGACCCGGCGATTGCGTTCTTCGGCCGGGACTTTGCGGATGCGCAGCGGGTAGGCGACGTTGTCGGCGACGGTCATGTGCGGGAACAGGGCATAACCCTGGAACACCATGCCGTAGTTCCGCTTCTCGGCGGAGCGCCGGATGATGTCGACGCCTTGCTCCATCAACTTGCCGGCGGTGGGGGTGAGGAAGCCGGCCAGGATCATCAGCAAGGTGGTCTTGCCCGAGCCGGAAGGGCCCAGCAGGGTCAGGAATTCGCCTTGGCGAACATCCAGGTCGACGTTATCCAGCGCCGCGAAACGGCCGTAATACTGGCTGATACCTTGAGCGCTGAGCTGAATCGCTGAACGGCTGGACACAATGAGGTTCCTCTTTTTATTGCCCATAAAACGTACGAGGACGGATGCAAATCCGAAATGGGCTTTGGGCGTTATTATTGTTAAAAATATCGCTACATCAATGGAATTATTTTGCCCGTATTGGTTAGTTTTATTGAACAAATACCTGGCTGGCGCAATGCCCCGAGATAGAGCTTTACCCTGTGGGAGCGGGCTTGCTCGCGAAGGCTGCGTCACATTCAACCTTTTTGGCGACTGACACACCGCCTTCGCGAGCAAGCCCGCTCCCACAGGGGGAGAGGTGGTGTGGTTTAGAGGGTGTCCTGCCAGGTCTGGTGGGATGACTGCAGCTGCGTCTTGACCCAGTTGCTGAAGGCCTGCACCACCGCGCGTTCGGCTTTTTGCGGGTCGGCCGCCAGGTAATAGCCACGGTGCAAGTCAATGGTGATGTCGAACGGGCGCACCAGCAGCCCCTTGGACAAGGCATCGCCGCTGATCAGGTTGTCGCCGATCGCGATGCCCTGGCCGGCAATGCAGGCCGATTGCGCGCAGTGGGCGTCAGAGAACAGGATGCCGCTCACCGCGTTGACCCCAGAGGCCCCCGCGGCGGTCAGCCAGACTCGCCAGTCCGAGTAATCGGTCATGTGCAGCAACGCAAAGTTGCTCAGCTCCTGCGGGCTTTTCAGGCCGCTCAGCGCGTTGATCAGGCGCGGGCTGCACACCGGGAAGAAGCGCAACGCGACAATCTCTTCGACGACCATCTCCGGCCAGTCGCCAATCCCGTAGGCAATGAACAGGTCGGCGCCGGGGTTGCTGATGTCGTCCGGCGTGCGCGGGGAAATCAGCTGCAACTGCACCTGCGGATACTGACGCAGGAACGCGCCGATGTGGTGGCACAACCAATAGGTGGCAAACCCCGGGGCGCAACTGACGCACAGCCGGCCGGAGATCTCCTGGTCGTCGATCGACTGCCCGGCATCGAGCAGGTTCAACAGTATCCCGTGCACCTCCCGGGCATAACGTTCGCCCTGATACGTCAGGCCGATGCCCCGGCCGATGCGCTCGGTGAGAGGGAAGCCGACACATTCCTCGAGCTTGCTGATCTGGTGGCTGATGGCGCTGCGGGTCAGGTTCAGTTCACGGGCCGCAACCGACACGCTGCCGGTGCGGGCGACGGCGTCCAGCGCGCGAAGGGCGGTCATCGAAGGAAAACGCATAAATCATCCCGTGCTTGTTGTGAGTTCGTATGGTGACGTAAATCGAACAGTCAGGCCAAAAAAAATCGATTGTTGTATCGGTTGATTCAACAATACTAGCGCCAATTGTCCTCGGGTCGCTCGGCCCATCATAAAAAGAGGTGCTGCATGACCCGTTGTGCCCAGGCGCTCGTCCAGCTGCTGGAAGGCTATGGCGTCGAAACTGTCTTCGGCATTCCCGGCGTGCATACGGTCGAGCTGTATCGCGGCTTGCACGGCAGCCGCCTGAAACACGTCAGCCCGCGCCACGAACAGGGCGCCGGCTTCATGGCCGACGGTTATGCCCGCGCCAGCGGCAAGCCGGGAGTGTGTTTCATCATCACCGGCCCCGGCATGACCAACATCATCACCGCCATGGGCCAGGCCTATGCGGACTCTGTGCCGATGCTGGTGATCTCCACCTGCAACCGTCGCGAACACTTGCGCCTGGGCCACGGTCACCTGCATGAGCTGCCGGATCAACGCGCGCTGGTCGCCGGGGTCTGCGCCTTCAGCCATACGCTGCAGCACCCGGCGCAATTACCGGAAGTGCTGGCGCGGGCCTTTGCCCTGTTCGGCTGCACGCGGCCACGACCGGTGCACATCGAGATTCCGCTGGACGTGCTGGAGATGTCCGCCGAGGGCCTGGACTTGCGCCCCCGCGCGTTGCCGGCAGCACCGGCGCCAGCACCGGAGGGCATCGCCAGCGCCGTCGAATTGATCCAGAACGCCAAGCGCCCATTGATCCTCGCCGGCGGCGGTGCACGTCGGGCTACCGCAACCCTGACCGCGCTCGCCGAACGTCTGCAGGCACCCGTGGCATTGACCACCAACGCCCGGGGTTTGCTGGCCCCTGACCATCCTCTATTGCTCGACGGCGTGCAGTCCTCGGCCCATGGCCGCGAGCTGTTTGCCGAGGCCGACGTGGTGCTGGCGGTCGGCACCGAACTGGGGGAGACCGATTACGACTTTTTCGGCCTCGGCCCCTTGCAGTTCAAGGCACCGCTGATTCGCCTGGACATCGATCCGCTGCAAATACTTGGCGTGCAAGCGGCCACGGTCGGCTTGTTGGGCGATGCCGAGCAGGGTTTGCTCGCGTTACTGGAGCAACTGCCGCAACACCAGGCCGATGGTGCCTGGGCAGGGGAGCGGGTGAGCCGGGTCAACGCCATCGAGCACGCTGGCTGGAGCGCAAAGCAGAGCCGCATGCAGGCCTTGCTCGATACCGTGCGAGATCACTTGCCAGAGCCGCTGATCGTCGGTGATTCGACCCAACCGGCGTATCAGGGCGCCCTGGGCTACCGCGCGCCAACACCGAACAGCTGGTTCAACGCCGGCAGCGGCTACGGCACCCTCGGCTACGGTTTGCCCGCCGCCATCGGCGCCAAGCTGGCGGATCCATCGCGGCCGGTGGTGGCGTTGGTCGGCGACGGTGGCCTGCAGTTTTCCAGCGCCGAACTGATCGCCGCCAAAGAGGCCGGCGTCGGCGTGATCCTGCTGCTGTGGAACAACAGCAGCTACGCCGAAATCCGCGACTACATGAATGCCAAGGCGGTGCCGTTGCTGGGGGTGGACATCCTCACCCCGGACTTCGCCGCCCTGGCTCGAAGCTGCCACGTCGCTCACCACCGGGCGAGCAATCTGCAGGACCTGCGCGAGCTGCTGGGCCAACTGGGCAACAGCGTCGAACCGGTGATGATCGAGGTGGATGCCGCGACCTTTCTTGCTGACTAAAACAACAACAAATTTTTACGGTCCCCGGACCTTTCAATCTCCTGAACTCAAAGGTGGCTTACATGGCTGAGTCCGATAATTTTTCCTCTACCCATTCCGTGCAGGGGACCTACGCCGACCTGATCCTCGCCAACGGTCGCATCTACACCCAGGACCCTGCCAACCCATGGGGCGAAGCGGTGGCGATTCGCGATGGCAAGTTGATCGGTGTCGCCGGCCTCAGCCAGATCGAAATGTTCAAGGGCCCGAACACCCGTGTGCATGACCTGCAAGGCGCGTTCTGCATGCCGGGCCTGCACGACATGCACACGCACCCCGACCTCGCTTTGGCGCCGCGCTACGCCGATGACCTGGATGTCGGCATCGAAGACCCGACGCCCGAGCAACTGCGCGAAAGCATCCTGAGCTATGCCGACAGTCATCCAGGTGATGGCTGGATCTACGGCCAATATTGGGTGCGCTACACCTTCCGCGAAGCTGGCCTGACCCCGGGCCGCGCCTGGCTCGACAGCGTCATGCCGGACCGCCCCGTAGCGCTGCTCGACCGCATGTGGGGCACCATGATGGTCAACTCCAAGGCCCTGGAACTGGCCGGCATCGATGGCAACACCTCAGATCCGCGCAACGGTTATTTCGAGCGTGACGAACTGACCGGCGAACCCACCGGCCTGATGATCGACGGCGCCTACGCGATGATCCATGCCGCCATGCCGCCGACCCCGGTCAGCGTGCTGCGCCGCGCCTATCGCGATGGCGTGCACTTCCAGAGCTCGCGGGGCGTCACGGCGAGCAAGTACGTGCACGTCTGCGAACAGCGCTTGCAGGCCCTCAAGGAGCTGGATGACAGCGGCGAACTGACGGTGCGCATCGAAGCGGCGATCAGTTGGCAGGACGACATCTTCCCTGTGCGTCGTCGCTGGGAACTGCTCGCCGGCGAGCGTCACTACTATCGCAGCGCACGCCTGAGCGCCAACGCGGTGAAGTTCCACTTCGACGGCACCGTGGAGCCAAAGTCTTCGTACCTGCTGACCCCATGGCCGCAGGAATCGAGCTGGCGCGGCAAGCTCAACCTGACCCCGGAACACATCACTGACATGGTGGTGGACATGGACCGCAAGGGTATCCGCGTGATCGCCCACTGCACCGGCGACGGCGCGTCCGACGTGTTCCTCGATGCCGTGGCCGAGGCGCGTCGACGCAACGGCTTCAGCGGCGTGCGCCACCAGTGCGCCCACAGCACCTTGCTGCACCCGGGCAACCTGCCGCGCTTCAAGGAACTCAACGTCATCGCCGAATTCTCCCCGGCAGCCTGGTACCCGACACCCTTCGCCAGCGGCGCGCGTTCTGGTTACGGCCAGGAACGCCTCAAGCGCATCTATGACTTCAAGGGCGTGCTCGCCGCCGGTGGCACCGCGGTGATGGGCACCGACTGGCCGGTGGCGTCCATCGACCCGTGGCTGGCGCTGGAAACCATGATCACCCGGCAGAACCCGTGGAACGACGACCCGGCCTGCTTCGGCGACCCGATCAGCCTGGAACAGGCGCTGACCGTGATCACCAGCAACGGCGCCGTGGCCATGGGCCTGGAGCACAGCACCGGCAGCCTGCAAGTGGGCAAGGCGGCGGACTTGATCGTGATCGATCGTGACCTGTTCGCTATGCCTGCGCGCAACTACATCCACAAGACCCAGGTGCTGCTGACTTTCGTCGAAGGGCAACTGGTCTACGACCGCCATTCGACGCTGGACGCAATCGGCCTCAAGGCGGTCTGGCAGGGCGAGCCACCGGTGCTGGAGGGCAAGGCAGAATGACCACACCACGAATCGCCGTGACCGTCGTATCGGGCTTTCTCGGCGCCGGTAAAACCACCTTGCTCAACCGCATGGTGCGCCGCGCCGAAGGCAGCCGCCTGGCGGTGATCGTCAACGATTTCGGCGAACTGAACATCGACGCCGCTATCGTTTCCGAGGTGACCGACGCGGTGTACAGCCTGCAAAACGGCTGCATCTGCTGCACCGTGCAGGAAGACCTGCTGGCCCAGCTCGGCAGCCTGGCGCAGTTGGAGCCGCGGCTGGAACGCATCGTCATCGAGTGCAGCGGCGTGTCCGACCCGCAGCGCATCGTGCAGACCCTGGCTTATCCACAGCTGCGCAGCCAGATGCAGCTGGACATGGTGATCACGGTGGTCGACGCCACCCGGCATCTGCAACTGGACGGTGAGTACGCCCGCCTGGCCAGGGCCCAGGTGGCTGCTGCCGATTTGTTGCTGCTGAACAAGACCGATCTGGTCGACGCGCCACAGTTGCAGGCGCTGCGTGATGCACTGGGTTCCAGGACCCGGATTCACGAAAGCGTGCAGGCGCAGTTGCCCGATGCACTGTGGCTGGACACCGATCTGGAGCTTGAAACCCGGGCGTTGAAACCGCTGACCCGAGTTGCCGATGGCGATCACGGCGAGATGTTCAGCAGTTGGCTGTGGCAGAGCGATTCGGCGCTCGATGCCGAGGGTTTGCGCGGCTGGTTGCAGGCGCTGCCCAGTGATGTATTTCGGGTCAAGGGGCTGGTGCGGCTGGCCCAAGGCAACCAGGCGCACTGGTTGCAACATGTCGGTACTCGCAGTCAGTTTTCGCCCGCCACCGATCAGGCCAGCGCCACGCGCCTGGTGTTTATCGCACGCCGGGGTTTTGATGGGTGGGACGCGTTGGGACAGGGACTTGAGGCCTGCACCGTGAAGGTGAGCGCATGAATCCGATCGAACAACGTTTGCGTGAAGAACTCGCCGCCTGTTACCGATTGGTGGCGCACTTTCGCATGACCGACCTGATCTTCACCCACATCTCGGTGCGCATTCCAGGACCTGAGCATCACTTTCTTATCAACCCCTACGGGCTGATGTTCGACGAAATTACCCCGTCCAATCTGGTCAAGATCGACCTCGATGGCCGCGCCGTCGAGCCATCGCCGTACCCGGTGAACCCGGCGGGCTTTGTTATCCACAGTGCGATCCACGGCGCACGGGAAGATGCACAGTGCGTGCTGCACACCCACACCAAATCCGGTTGTGCGGTGGCCGCACTCAAGTGCGGGTTGTTGCCGGTGAATCAGATCTCCATGGAGTTCTACAATCGGGTCGCCTACCACGACTACGAAGGCGTGGCGCTGGACCTGAGCGAGCAGCAACGGCTGGTGGCGGACATTGGCGACAAGCCGGTGTTGATGCTGCGCAATCACGGCCTGCTGACGGTGGGTGAGACGGTGGGGCAGGCGTTCATGCGCATGTACTACCTGGAGAAGGCCTGCGACATTCAGTTGGCGGCCATGGCGGCGGGTGAACTGGTGTTGCCGCCGGCAGAGGTTTGCGCGCATACCGAGCGCCAGTTCAATGAGCCGGGTCGGGTGTTGGAGGAGGGGGAGCTGAATGATCCGGATGCGATGCAATTGGCTTGGGCGGCGTTGTTGAGATTGCTGGAGCGGGTGGCACCTGGGTATCGGGATTAATCTGTGGCTCTGTAAGTAATCGGCTGGCCCCTTCGCGAGCAAGCCCGCTCCCACAAAGGGGTATGTCGCAGTTCCCCTGTGGGAGCGGGCTTGCTCGCGAAGAGGCCATGCCAGGCACCAAAAATTTTCAGGCCTGCCCCGGTGTATTCAGGTTCATGGATCGCACCGCCAGTGCCGCCGCGGTCTGTTCATCGATCGGCAATGAAAACCGAAACGTCGCCCCACGCCCCGGCCTGTCGATCAACTGAATCTCAAGCCCATGCAATTGCAGGATGCGATGCACAATCCGCAACCCCAACCCACCATCACGCCGTGCCCCACCGATATTGAACGGCCGCAAAAACAGCCCTTCGCGCAACTCCGGAGCAATACCCGGCCCGGTGTCGCTGACCGTCACTTCAATGAACGACCCCTGCGGACGCAACCCCAGTTCAATCTCGCCCCCTGGCGGCGTATGGCGCAAGGCGTTGTCGAACAGGTTGGTCAACACCCGCTCGATCAATCCCAGGTCCGCACAGGCCGCAGACACGTTGGGGGCGAACGTGGCCTTCAATTCGACCTGCCGCGCCTCGGCCGTCAATTCGAATTTCTGGAAGATGTCCTGGGCCAGGTCAGTCAGGGAAAACCGCTCCAGCACCGGCTGCACGAAGCCATGCTCCAGCCGCACCAGCTCAAGCAGCGACTGCGCCAGACCGCCAACCTTGCGACTTTGATCCAGGGCGATGCCGAGATAGCGACGACGGTCGTCGGGTGACAGCGTGGCGTCCTTGAGCGACAGGGTTTCCAGGTAGCCATGCAGCGACGCCAGCGGCGTGCGCAGGTCGTGGGAGATGTTCGCCACCAGTTCGCGGCGCTCCTGGTCCTGGCGGGTCAGGGAGCGCCATTGTTCGCCCAGGCGCGCCTGCATCTGCCGGAACGTGGCGTCGAGTATCGCGATCTCGTCATGGCTGGCGGTTTTGTCCACAGTGACGGGCAGGGCCGGCGAGACCGGGACGCCGTCGATGTCGAACTGACTGACGGTGTCGGTGAGACGGCGCAAGGGTCGGGTGATCAACGCAAACGCAGTGAGGCCGGCAATCAGGCACAGCAGCGCGACCAGGCCGATGGACAGCAGGGCAGTATTCAGTGCCGCACTGGTGGCGCCGCGCTCGGCCAGGCGATCGTGGTCTTCACCCAACAGCACCACGTAGAGATAACCGACCGGCTTGCCGTCGACCTTCAACGGCGCGGCGCTGAACACCTTGCGCCCATCGACACTGCGCGGATCATCGCCGGCAATCGGCAAGGCATCGCCCCGCAGCAGGCGCTGGATCGGCGCCAGGTCGACGCGCTCACGGCGGATCCGGCCTTCGGGCGCGGCGCTGCCGACGATCTTGCCCTCGGTGTCCAGCAGGTAAACCTCGACGCTGGGGTTGACCTGCATCAGCTTGCTGAACAGATCGCGCACGGCGTTGGGCATCAGGCCCTGGGTGTCCATCAGCACCGTGTCACTGGCGATGTGCTGCGCCAGGTCCCGGGACAGCCCTTGCACCACTTCCTGCTCATGCATCTGGTTGGAACGCACCTGCAGCCACGCCGAGGTGCCGCAGCACACCAGCAGCAGCACGGCGAACACCAGGGACAGGCGCTGCGTCAGGGTCAGCCTCATGGCCGTGGCTCCTTACCGGTGGCGAATTTGTAACCGCGACCCCAGACCGTGAGGATGCGCACCGGTTGCGCCGGGTCGGCCTCGATCTTGGCGCGCAGGCGATTGATGTGGGTGTTGACGGTGTGCTCGTAGCCTTCGTGGCTGTAGCCCCACACGGCATTGAGCAGGTCCATGCGCGAAAATACCTTGCCCGGCTGGCGGGCGAAAAAGTACAGCAGGTCGAACTCTCGGGGCGTGAGGTCCAGGCGCCGGCCGTCGAGGGCCACTTCGCGGGTGATCGGGTCGATGGCCAGGCCGTCGATGAGCAGGCTGCCGGCGTCCATCTTCAGGTTGCGTGCCATGGCCTCCACCCGGCGCAGTAGCGCCTTGACCCGGGCCACCAGCTCGAGCATGGAAAACGGCTTGGCCAGGTAGTCGTCGGCACCCAGTTCCAGGCCGAGAATCCGGTGCACTTCACTGGAGCGCGCACTGGTGATGATGATCGGCGTATAGCGGGCCATGGCGCGGGCACGGCGGCAGATTTCCAGGCCATCGACACCGGGCAGCATCAGGTCGAGGATCAGCGCATCCCAGTTGCCCTGTTGCAGCAGGCGCATGCCTTCAGTGCCATCGGCGCTGTGCACCACCTCGAACTGCTCGTCCCGCAGGTGCAGGCAGATGAGGTCGGCGATATGCAGGTCATCCTCGACCACGAGGATGCGTTTGGTCTGTTCCATCCAGCTCAATCCTTCTGCGCAGGGTGCGTAATGCCACTCACTGTAGGAGCTGCCGAAGGCTGCGATCTTTTGATCTTGTTTTTAAAGATCAAGATCAAAAGAT